>CAUSIL010000049.1:0-10689 GCA_963531395.1 uncultured Campylobacter sp. | reverse complement strand
GCGCCTATGGGCTAAGTTTAGCTTAGGGCATAAGTTCGCCTATGGGCTAGATTAATCTATGCCATAAGCAGGCGTCGGACAAAGCTCGCATTTAAGGAGATTGCTACGTAAGCCGAAAATTAAGCAGAGTTAAAAAGCGTTTGAGTGGTTGGATATTCTGACGGCGGTCAAGATTAGTATGCCCTTGTCTATTTTGTAGATTAAGACCAAATCGGGCTTAACGTGGCAATCCCTTAGCCCTATTAGCTTACCTTTTAGGGCGTGGTCTTTGTGTCTAGGCTCTAAAGGCTCTCCGTCTATGAGTTTATTTAATACGGCGTCGGTTAAGTCTTTATCGCCGTTTGATAACTTTTTGTAGTCTTTTAAAAAGCTTTTTGAATATTTGAGCTTAAATTTCGCCATTGTCTACGGCTCGCCTGAAGTCTTTGACGCTCTTAAAAGTTTGAGGCTCTACCCCGTCAAGGTCTTTTAATATCTCGGCTTCAAATTTAGGCGAATAGCCGTTAATCGTTTTTTTTGTAAGCTCATAATCTAAGCTAGGTTGAGTTTTTAAAAACGCCGATAGCGCCTTAAATAGCGCAGGGTTTGCGTTTTTGATGTTTAGCGCGATTTGCATTTTAATCCTTTTGGGCTAAATTTTAACCGCCTTTGCTTTAAAACTAGCTTTATTTTTATACTTACTCGCTATCATAAGCTATCAGATAGATTTATTTTGTTTTAATGCTTCGCAGTGTAATATTAGGACGCAATAGGGTTAACCGCCCTCGCCCTCGAGGGGGCGTATGCTCTACTCAAAAATAACCTCATCGCTTTTAAATGCAAAATAAAGCCTTCTGTTTGATTTTAGCTCTTTTTGATGTCTTTTATGTCCTGGAGAC
Source organism: uncultured Campylobacter sp. (assembly GCA_963531395.1). Classification (GTDB taxonomy): domain Bacteria; phylum Campylobacterota; class Campylobacteria; order Campylobacterales; family Campylobacteraceae; genus Campylobacter_A. The sequence goes on along the minus strand of CAUSIL010000049.1, from coordinate 9,811 downwards.
TCTTTTTTAAACCTAGCCCCCTTATTTTTATTCTATGGGCTATTATTTTAATTTACTCTCTTTGCTATTAGATTATCGCTCGCTTGTTTCACTCGCTCGCTACTTTAAGGAAAAGAAGCTAGATTTATCAAAAAGGCGTGATTTTTGAGGGGTGAAAAGTAAATGCTACCCTACCTACTAAGGGGGTTTGAAACTTAAATTGCGTTTTTTCTCCGCCTACGCGAGTGCTAGCTAGCCCCGCGTGCGTGCTAGTTTGCGCTTTGTCGAGGTGTCAAAATCCGTTTATTTTTCGTTATTAGAGTTGATAACGAGTGACAACGAAAAGCGATACACGTTTTAGCGTTTCTTAAAGTAAATAAAACGGGCAAAAATCGGCTTAAGGATTGGACGGGTTTGGGGCAAATTTTGGCTGTTTGGGTTTGCGATGAGGTTACGGCGCGTTACAATGTAACGTTACGGCTTTATTTGATACTCTCTCGCTATCATAAGCTATCAGATAGATTTATTTTGCTTGACTTGTTTAAAAATGGGCTGTATAATTACGGCGAAATTCGAGGGCGCACTTATCGCGCCCACTTCACTTATACAAAGAAATTCACTAAGGGCGTTTTAAAACCCTCCTTGTAAATATTCCCTTATCTCGCTATCCAAACAATCTAAAACATCATTAATAAAGGTCTCTAGCATATCAGGCATAACCCCCACTATCTTATCGTTTAGCCTTGTCGATATTCTCGGCGCGCCGTATTCATTTAGTTTGTAAAGGTTTTCAAAGTGAAAAGCACGGTTTCTTATCGTGAGTATAAGAGAATAACAAATTTTAACTTTTTGAAAATTAGGCATTGAGCTTTTACCGTGCTTATTAAATTTTGAATATTTACGAAAATCAATTACCGACAAATCCACCAGTTTATTATGTAGCTTCATCACGTTTATTAACGTAACCCAGTAGCCCAAAGTTTGGCGCGAGATAAACATGTCGTCGTCGATACTTAGCAGGCGTGCGGTCTTATTGCGCGTGATAATCTCGACAATACCCAGCTTGGGCGCTAATCTTTGCATAAGCAAAAAATTATCCCTGTGCTTTGCTTCACTCTCATAATCTTTTAATCTTTTTTCTGAAAATAACCCTATCAAGTCCATATTAGCCCTCTTGAAATTTACCGCACTATTTTACGAGAAGTAGGCTTAAAATCTTTTCATAAGCTATCGGCGGTTATCACGCCCTTAGCTCTCTTTTGTTATTCTTTGCCTTATATGTAGGCTTTGCCGGCTGCGCTTTGGTAGTGATGTCGATTATTTGCGAAAAATCGCGCACGGCTTGGCGTAGTTGTAGTTCTAGGCGTTCGGCTCTAGGTAGTAACGCGGGTTTGTTTAAATTGATTATCGGGGCTGTAGCTTCGGCGCGATACAAGGGCAAATTTAGATTATTCTTTTTGGCTTTGTCGTAAAAATAGACGCGCTCTAACGCCGTAAGCCCCGTTTTTAGATATGTCGTATCGCCTATTTGAGCTTTATCGAATACGTCCAGGTTAAACGGCTCGGGGCGGTCGAAACATAAATCAACGCTCGAGACGTTATTAACCGCGCCTAAAAGCTCCGCTACGAGGTCAAAGGGTGGGGCTGGCTTATGATACTGCTTTAACCCGTAAAACTCAATCACGGCGCGCTGCCTGCACTCGTTGGGGGCTTTTGTAGTAGCGTAAAATATGCTTAGATTTTCGAGTTCGTAAAGCTCGGTTATCTTTAGCCCTCGAAACTCATACCGATTCGATATTTTTATCTCTTTCGTATCCTGCATTTTGCGCCATTTCAGCCCGTGCGTTTTGGCTATGCTTTTAAGTAGTTCTATTTTGGTGTAGTGTTTGCGCGTTATTCTGTTTTTTAGGAAACTCGCGCGTATGGTGTCTATGGCTATGCTAGGCGTTTCAGTTAGTATTTGGTTGATTTGAGGTAATATTTCCACGTTTTAACATCCAAAGGGCGGTTAAACTTCGCTTGGCTTGACCGCCCTAAAATTCTTTAATTTACGCTACTTTAACGCCTCGCGCTTTTAGCCACTCAATAGCCTTTTTTCTTTGCTCGTCGTCTTTAAAATAGGCTATTTTGTAGCCTTGCCCGTCGTGCCATTTACGGCTAATAATACCTGCGCGCTCTAGCTGTATCAAATAAACGTTTTGGTTACTAGCCGTGATATTGCACGCCCTTATCGGTTCATCTCTCGCTATCATCTTTTGTAAAATTTGCTTTTTTACCGTCTGCGCTCTCATCGGTTATTCTCCTCTCTTATGCCTGCTTTTATTTCCAGCTCTTTTATGCTCCTGCTCTGCGTCTGCACGATATGAAACAAATCATAAGCGCAATCTAGTAAAGGTTGAGCGACGCCGTCTAAGCTCGCCACCTTGTAAGCGTGTAAGTGCTTTTTAAATGCCTTTAGCATAACCTCATCGTCTGCGCTAAAGCAAAGTTTGCTAGGCGTAAATATTAGCTTACTCATCGCACGCTCCTATTGATAAAAAAGGTTTCTATTAGCCTTTTGTTCTCCTCTTGTAACACGTTTAGCTCTCTTGCCTGCTCGGTCAAAGCGCAAAACAGATCAAAGGCTACGGGCTTAAAGTCTGTCGTATCGTCTCCGCTTTGCTCGTCTTGTAAGTGTTTGAGATAAATATCGGGGTAGCACTCTTTTAGCATTTTTACGTAAAGTTTGGGCGCGCTTTTTATCTCTTTGCACTCTCGCGCTATTTCGCCGATACTCTTTTGATTTAGCTCCGTTTCGCGCTCCTCGAATAAATCAAAGGCTACGCAAAGAGCTTTAATCACGCCTTTTTGTAGGTCGCTTTGCTCCTGCTCGTCCGTCTGCGCGTAAATCGCCTTAATCTCGGGGTATTTGGATAAACGGGCATAAAAACGCCCGTATAGCCTAGCCTCGCTATCGTCTTTAAATGCTTTCATCTTACGCGCTCCTATCTTGTAAATATGCGTCTGGCTCGCTTTTTAAAAAGCGGATAGTGCGCTCGGTTAAGCGTTTTGGCTTCGGGAAATCGTCGCGTTTCATAAAACGCCATAACGTAGCGGTCGAAATGCCTAAATATTGCGCCGTTTCTTTCGGGCTTAGCGTGTTGTTCTTTACGATTAATGGGTTCATAATAAAAACTCCTCGTGAGTGATATTATTTATCCGCGTGCGCACTTGAATAAATATGAGTGGAATTATCGCGGGTTTTTAAAACGAGCGCAAAGGTATTTTTTTCCTAAAGTATCGGCGATTTTTGAGTTGTTAGGGTGAAATTGTTAAAAAAGTGAATACATTAAAATGAAGTAAAGCCCCTAAAATAGGGGCGTGTAGCGCCTTAGGAAAATTTTCCCTAATCGTTTGTTTTGGTCTCTTTTATGCCAAAATGTCTAACTATTTTGCCTGCCAATACATTGTCTTTTAATTCTGTTTTATCAAAATCTAGCTGATAATTTCTCGCTAATCTTTCTATTCTATCTTTAAATCTCTCTTTAATTATGACTATTTTCGCGCCGTTTTCGTATCTGTCTATTGTCTCTTGATATTTTGAAAAATACATTTTTACATAGGCTTCAAAATTAGCTAATGAGTTCATCGCGTTTTGTTCGGGGGTAAGCTTTACGTCTCTGTAAATTTGATTATGCTCGTGGTCATAATGCGAAAATTCCCTAATTGGATACCTTTTAATATTTCGCTCGCCTAATGCTGTTAATAACAACTCTATGCCATCCAAATAGGCTTGATACCTAATTGTTTCTATCGGCTTTACTTGGTTGGCTTTATGAATGCAATCAATAATAAACTGGTAAAATATGTCATAAAAGCGACATTTTGCATCATTGTGAAATAAAAAAATATGATAAGGGGCAAAATCGGCTAAAGTAAAATAATTTGCGTCCGTATTCTGTTGCTCCATATCAGACATAAAACTATCAAATCTTTTTTCAATATCGTTTAAGCCCTGCCAATAGTTAATATTATTTCCTCTAAAAATCTCACAAAGTGATTGTATTACCTCGCACCCCTTATCTATTTTTTCTTGTTCTGCCTTGCCGTCGTTGTTTATTCTTGGGCTACTAGCTGACTTTTGTTTTGTTCTTGTTTTTCTTGTTTGTGTAGTTCCCCGCGCTGTCTTATTCGCCATTTACTCCCCTTTCACTTCGTCTAAATAGTCGCTCCACCACTGCATAAGCTCGGTGCGCTCGTCCAGTCTTTGGCTTCTGTCGTAGATTGATTTTATGGTATTGCGCTCTCTGTGGTCTAGGCAAAGCTCGATTATTTCCGCGTCTTTGCAGTGTCGTTTGATATTTTCGTTTAGTAGCGTCGAGGCGGTCGCCCTTAGCCCGTGAAATACCGTTTCATCGCCGAAACCTAGCCGCTTAAGCGCGTAGTTGAGCGTATTCTCGCTTAGAGGCTTTAGGCTCGTTATGTCGCTAGGAAATACGAAATCGCCTCGCCTTATCTCATATTGAGCTTTTAAAAGCTCTTTTGTTTGCTTGCTTAACGGCACGGCGAAGTCCGCGCGCATTTTCATTTCGCCCGCGGGAAATACGATGAGGTCTTTATCAAAGCTCACGTATTGCCATTTTAGTTCTCTGACATTCACGCTACGTAAAAAGGTATGCGCGCCGAATACTAACGCCTGCTTGGTGCTGTTTGAGCCTCTAAAGTCGTCAATCGCCCTTAAAAGCTCGCCTAGCCTCTCGGGGTCGGTTATCGCCCTGAAGTTCTCGCATTTTGAGGTTTTAAAGGTATCGGTAAAGATTATGTCGCGCGTCGGGTTATGGTCTATGTAGCCTTTATTGACGGCTAAGTCTAAAATCTTACGAAGTAGCCTAAACGTGCGTTTGCTCGTGTCGTGGCTTATGCCTTTTTTGGTTTCGGTCTCTTGTATGCGCTCGATGACCTGCGCGTAGTCTCTGCGTGCTAGCGTTTTAATGTCGCCGTCTTTTAGATAGGGCATAAGGTAGTTATTTATCCGCCCCGCTTCTCTGCTTTGCTTAGCGATGAGGTGTTTTTTGCCTGCTCTTTTTCTATCCACTCGTGTGCCACGTCCTCAAATTTAACCGCCTTTTGAGCTATTACGGCTTTTTTGATGTCCTCGCCTCGCTCTTTTAGCCTTTTTAGCTCGGTCGCTTTGGCTCTTGCTTCGGCTAGCGTGATACTCGGATATTTGCCTATGATGATTTGATTGGTTTTGCGGTTCTCGCCTGCGTATCTAAAGATAAACGTCTTGGTTAGGCTCTTTTTACCCTGCACCGCTTTAAAAAGTGGGCTAGGGTTCGTTGGCTCTTAAACTTCTCCGCTTTGGTATTAGCTAAGATGGCGATTTTTAGGGCATAACACGATTTAGCCGTTTTGAGTGTATAAAAATTTAGCGTTTTACTCTTGCACACTCAAAAACACACTTATTTTCTTGAAAATGTATGATATTGTATGAAATCTTATGAAATGCTAAAAGCGGTTTAAAGCTCGTATTTTAGGGCTTTTTGAGGGCTTTTGAAATCTCGTGAAAATGACACTTGGTGGAAGCGAGGGGGATCGAACCCCTGTCCAAAAACAAACCAATCACAGCCTCTACACGCTTAGCAAAAGTGAAAATTTCATCTAAAAGGGCTCACTTTCCAAAACCTTATTTTAGACTAAGACAAGATTTCGGCTAGCAGCTCGTCAGGCCGCCAACCTACGCTAGCTAGGATTACTCGCCGCCGTCTTAGCTAGTATCGGACTAGGTGAGGCTCAACTGAACTTACGCAGCTTTAGCGTAAGCAGGAGCGTAGTTAACGTTGTTTGCGTTTAAATTTATTTGAGCTTTTTACGCTTTGCTCAAAGCGACGTGCCACCGTGACCGCTCTGCTCCTGTCGAAGCCAAGTCGCTCCCGTAAGAATAGGCTAAATTTAGCCTTGTTTTAAAGGTTGCAGATTATATTATTTTTTATATTTTTTGTCAAACGCATAGTTTTTCCGGGATTTTTACGATATTTCCGTCTAGCGGGCTAAAAAACTCGGCATCGATCTCAATGTCGTTCCTGTATCTATCAAACTGATCGCTAGCTATCAGTAGCCAGTCGACGAACTCGTCGCTAGCAGGCCCGCTCATCGCCCTAGCCTCTTCGCAAATTTCCTCGGCTAGCGTCGTTAATTTTAGTATCGGGTCTAGTCTCATAAAGCCGGCGGCAGACTTGATATTATGAAAAATTCTAAAAAGTTCGTTGATGCTACCTGCGTATCTATCGGGTCTGCTTAGGCTTATTATGAGCGGCTCCATCAGATCGCACATCAAGGCGTAGTGCGATAAAAACTCCTCCGCGATATCATAGGAATAGTCTATTTCAAGGCTTTTTAGCAATCCCATTTGCCGTCCTTTAACATAATTGCTTTCATTGTAACATTTTTTTGATAAAATTAAAAATAAAATACCGGAATTTAAGGAAAAATTTATGCTAGAAAATAACAAAAAAGTTACAATTTATGATATAATTAACAAAAAAAACGTCCGGCCTATCGTGATGATAACCGCCTATGACGCACTTTTTGCGCGGCTTTTTGATGATTACGCCGACATTATCTTAGTGGGCGACAGTCTAAATATGAGCTTTAACGGCAAAAAAGACACCCTTAGCCTTAAAATGAACGAAGCGCTTTATCACGTTAAGGCCGTTTTGCAGGGAGCAAAGCGCGCTTTTGTCGTGGCCGATATGCCTTTTGGCAGCTATTTTAGCGAAAAAGACGCGCTAAAAAACGCGGCCAAATTTATCAAAGCCGGCGCGGACGCGGTCAAATTTGAAGGCGGTCTAAAAGCCGCTCCTATCGTAAAAAGGCTTGCTAGCGAGGGTATAAACGTTATGGCTCACATCGGGCTAATGCCTCAGTTTGTGCGAAACGAAGGCGGCTACAAGATAAAAGGGCGTAGCGAGGCCGACGAGGCGCGCCTTATCGAAGAAGCGCAGGCTCTGGAGCATGCGGGGGCATTCTCGGCGGTGCTAGAGGGCACGGTTAGCAGCGTCGCCGCAAAGGTCGCAAAAAGCGTAAAAATGCCTATCATCGGCATCGGCGCAGGTGCCGACGTAGACGGACAGGTGCTCGTGTGGAGCGATATGCTCGGGTTTTTTGACGAGTTTAAGCCAAAATTCGTAAAACGATACCTTGAGGGCGCAAATTTGGTACGAACGGCGGTAGAAACTTACGCTCGCGAAGTTAGAGAAAAGACCTTTCCCTGCGAGGAGTTTGAGTATAAAATTTAGCTTGTTTTTGCCAAATCTAGTCGGCGGGGTAAATTTGATCAATCGGCAAACGGCGGCGAATTTGAGTCTTAGGCGTTAAATTTGACGAACAGAGTTTGGGTTAAATTTGAACGCTTGCATTTACTCGCCCCTCGTCAAATTTGGCGGACAAATTTAGCTATCAAAACAGGCTAGACATAAAAATAAGGAGTAAGGTTTGAAAATTTTATTGATTTTAGCGACGTTTTTTAGCGCGCTAGCGGCCTCAAATCCGCATTTTGGGCTAGGCATCGATAGCCTTGGCGAACAAAGCGAGCAAACTCAAAGCCAAAGGCAATTTTCTAAGCGTGAGGAGGCCGCAAGGCAAGCTATCGAAAATGCCGATTATGAAGCTGCTTTTAAGATTTTATCGCCGCTTTGCGAGGGGGGCGACGCGATTAGCTGCGCGGTGCTTGGCAGTATGTATTTTAGCGGGCTGGGAACTGATAAAAGCAGCGAAAAAGCCGAGCTTTACTTTGAAAAATCGTGCGAACTTGGAAACGGTACGGGCTGCTTTGATCTCGCGCTTTTAAACGCCAAGGAAATTTTCGGCCCAAAAGATGAAAATAAAATATTTCGCCTCTACGAAAAAGGCTGCGAACTAGGCTCTGAAGCGGCTTGCAACAACCTAGGCCTAATCTACGAATCGCAAAATGATCTCAAAAAATCCATAAATTTATACGGCAAGGCTTGCATTAAATTTGACGGCGCGGGATGCTACAACTACGGCAGGATGATGCATGAGGGTCTTGGCGTGAAGCGCGATTTTGCAAGCGCTTACAAGGCATTTGACATCTCGTGCTACATGAAAAATGCGCTTGGCTGCTACGCTCTTGGCTATGTTTACGAGCACGCGCAGGGCGTAGAGTTTGCGGTTTATGACGCGTATGACGGGTATTCGCGCGCTTGCAAGCTCGGTAACGACGACGGCTGCAGGGCTTTGGGGTTTGAAAATTACGAAAAAAATATCGAAATTTATGAAAAATTCGAGTCCATCGCAGAAGGTTGTAAATTCGGCAATATAGACGACTGCGAGCTGCTAAAAGCAAAAATAGCGGAGTTTTAAGCTCTGACCGATTTGGTCGGCCGCGATCTGTATTTTGCGTCAAATTTAAGCTGATTTTGAGATTTATCCGCTTTGCTTAGCGGATAAATTTTATCTTTATTTGCAAGCAAATTTTACTTTATACGATTTTAAAATCATTTACGGCGTCAAATTTACCGCTTAAAGCGAAGCCTAGTTTCAACCGAGTCCAAAGCCAAAACTTACCCAAATTTTTGTAAAATGCGGCAAATTTACGAAAAATAGAGCCGAAAAAAATGGATAGAATAGTCGAAATAGAAAAAATAAGCTTTGAAAACGATTTTGAGGTGTCGCTGCGCCCAACGCGCTTTGAGGACTACATCGGGCAGGAAAAAATCAAGCAAAATTTAGGCGTCTTTATAAAGGCCGCCAAAAAGCGCGGCGAGTGCCTAGATCACGTACTTTTCTACGGGCCGCCGGGCCTTGGCAAGACGACGCTGGCGCACATCATCGCAAACGAAATGGGCGTGAGCATCAAGATGACGGCCGCGCCCATGATAGAAAAAAGCGGCGATCTAGCTGCGGTTCTGACAAACCTCCAAGAGGGCGACGTGCTGTTTATCGACGAGATACACCGCTTGAGTCCTGCTATCGAAGAGGTGCTGTATCCGGCGATGGAGGATTTTCGTCTAGATATCATCATCGGCTCCGGGCCTGCGGCGCAGACTATCAAGATCGACCTGCCTAAATTTACGCTGATCGGCGCTACTACGCGCGCGGGTATGATTTCAGCACCCCTGCGGGATCGCTTCGGGATGGATTTTAGGCTGCAGTTTTATACCCGCGAGGAACTAGCTCGTATCGTGCAGATCGCCTCGGTGAAGCTTGGCAAAGAGTGCAAAAAAGCCGCCGCTCTCGAGGTCGCCGCCCGCTCGCGCGCTACGCCCAGGATCGCGCTGCGACTGCTAAAGCGCATACGAGACTTCGCCGAGGTAAACGACGAAGCGATCATCTCTCAGCCTCGCGCCAAAGAGGCTCTGGACGCGCTTGGCGTAAACGACATCGGTTTTGATGAGATGGACATCAAGTACCTAGAAATCCTTCTCGCCGCCAAGCGCCGCCCGATGGGGCTAAGCACGATCGCGGCAGCTCTAAGCGAGGACGAGGGCACGGTCGAGGACGTGATCGAGCCCTACTTGCTTGCTAACGGTTACATCGAGCGCACGGCAAAAGGTAGGCTAGCTAGCGCCAAAGCCTACGAGGTGTTTAAGCTCAAATTTGACGCAGATACGCAAAAGGGACTCTTTGAGGAGTGAGGTTAATTCGGCTCTTTTGAGTCGGTCGCCTTTTACTAAATTTTATCCAAGCAAATTTGAGATTTTAAATTTGCCGCCGTTTGGGTGTTTGCCGTCAAATTTGACCATATTTTTGCTATGCGCTCGAACTAAAAACGCTTACGAAATTTAATCTTCTCAAATTTTACAATAAGCAGTCAAGAGAAGCCATATTGTAC
>CAUSIL010000048.1:0-10827 GCA_963531395.1 uncultured Campylobacter sp. | reverse complement strand
CTCGCGGGCAATGGCTTCGTTTTTGGAGTTTATCACGAGCGCGCACGGAAGGTCGTTTTGTATCTCCTTAGCAAAACTAGGGCCCGATAAAAAGGCCAAATTTGCCGCATCTACGTGCTGTTCGTAAATCTCGTCTAAAAAACGAAGGCTTGAAGTTTCGATGCTCTTTGAGGCGACTAAACTTTTCTGCCTGAAGTTTTTAAAATGATCTTTTAACCAGCCACTAACGGACTGTGAAGGTATGGCGACGACGAGCAGATCGCGCTTTAGCGCCTCCTCTAGGCCGACAAAATGCGCGCCTTCAAGCTGTCTGCGCGAGCTGATGACGCAGTCGTTTTTTTGCGAAAGCGCATGAAAAAGCGCGCTACCCCACTTCCCCGCTCCGATGATGGCTATTTTCATTTTTTCTCTTTTTTGTGATTTACGTTTATTTTAGCTAAATTTGATCGGCTTACTTCGCTTTTAGCGAAATTTATCGCTAACTTTTTGTAAAAATTGATCCCATGCTCGCCAAAAGCGTTTTAAATTTATCACTACCTACGTTAAAGAAAGTCAAAATTTAAAACTATCGCAAAGCAAATTTAACTACTAAAATGCCAAATTTACCCTATTTATTCACGCCGCTAGCTGTCTTGCAAAGCTTGTTAAATTTAAACTCGGTTTAAAAGTCCAAATTTTGTCGGTGCCGACTTCATGCAAAATAAAACGCGCTTAACATTTCTGATTTATCGGTTTGGGCGACTTTGCGGCACCGTATTTGATGGTTTAAAACCGCGCGAGGATAAATTCGAGAAATAAATTTTTATCCGTTTTTTGTCAAATTTAACCTTTCTGGCTCCTACAAACTCATAAATTTAGCAAAAAATTTAATTCCAAAAGCTTACTTAAGCCAAATTTGACGCAAAACGGTCACCTCGGAAAAACAAAATTTAAGCGCCAAAACGACGAAATAGAACCAATTTTACCCCAGCTTAGCCTTCAAAAGCTCATTTACTTTTGCAGGATTAAACGCGCCCTTGCCCTCTTTCATTGTTTGCCCGACGAAAAATCCAAAAAGCTTGTCCTTGCCGCTTTTGTACTCGGCGACCTTGTCGGCGTTCGCGCTTAAAATTTGATCTATTATCGCTATGATAGCTGAGTCGTCGCTGACCTGCTTTAATCCCAATTTTTCGATGACGGCGTCTACGCTACCATCGTTTTCCATTAGATAGTCAAGCACCTCTTTTGCCGCCTTGGCGCTTATCGTGCCGTCTTCGATGCGGCGCAAAAGCTCTATCATCTTAGCCGAATTTACGGGTGAAGTCTCGATCGTAGCGCCGTTTTTTAGACGACCCAAAAGCTCGACGATGAGCCATGTTACGGCAAGCTTAGGCGAGATATCAGCGGCGATTAGCTCCTCGAAATACTTCGCCGTCTCCACGCTACTAGTTAAAACTACGGCATCATCCTCTTTAACGCCAAGCTCTCGCTCGTATCTAGCGACCTTTTGCTCGGCAAGCTCGGGGATCTTAATCGCTTCGTTATACATCTCCTCTGGGATCTCGACTGGTAGTAGATCGGGGTCTGGGAAATATCTATACTCGGCGCTATCTTCCTTGCCTCGCATCGAGCGCGTGACCAAATTTACGGTATCAAAAAGGCGCGTTTCTTGATAAACTTCCTCATCGTATTTACCGTCTTCCCACGCTGCGCTTTGACGCTCAACCTCGTAGTCGATCGCTTTTTGGATAAATCTAAACGAGTTTAAATTTTTAATCTCGACGCGCGTGTAGAGTTTACTGTCGCCTTTTGGGCGGATACTTACGTTGGCGTCGCAGCGAAAGCTTCCCTCTTGCATATTAGCGTCACTGATGTTTAAAAACCTCAAAATCGAGTGTAGTTTTTTTAGGTACGCGACCGCCTCGTCGGAGCTGCGCAGATCAGGCTCGCTCACGATCTCAAGCAGAGGCGTGCCGGCGCGGTTTAGATCGACTAGACTCTGTCCGCTCTCGTGGATATTTTTGCCCGCGTCTTCTTCAAGGTGCGCGCGGGTGATGCCGATGCGTTTTTTCTCGCAGTTTACGTCGATAAAAAGCTCGCCTTTTTCTACTATCGGTATCTCAAACTGTGAAATTTGATAAGCCTTTGGAAGGTCCGGATAAAAGTAGTTTTTACGGTTAAAAACAGAGTGTTTATTTATAGTAGCATTTACCGCCGCGCCAAAGCTTATCGCCTTTCTCACGGCTTCTTTATTTAATACCGGTAAAGCACCCGGTAGCGCCAGGCAGGTCGGACAAACGTGCGTATTTGCCTCATCGCCGAAGCTCGTGGAGCAAGAGCAGAAAATTTTAGTTTTTGTATTAAGCTGAGTATGAACCTCTAGCCCGATAACGACTTCAAACATAATTTGCCTTTTATTTAAAATTTAGGGCTTATTTTAGCAGGATTTTTATTTAAGTTAGATAAAAAGAAAGGATTGCGCCCGCCGATTTTTAGCGTATTTTAGCTAGCGGACGCATAAATTTAAATTTTAGTGTTCCTCGTGACTGATCAAAATTGCGCCAGCAAGATACACGTAAGTAAGAATCATAAAGATAAATGTCTGCAAGCACGCCATAAAGGTAAGCAAAACAAACGCAGGAAGCGGAGCTGCCCAAGGCGCTAGCGCAAGCACGACCAAAAGAAACAAATCATCGCCCTTGATGTTGCCAAAAAGCCTGAAAGAAAGCGATACTATGCGAGATAGATGCGAAACGACCTCAACGATAAACATTATCGGAGCTAGCCATTTGTTCGGTCCCATAAAGTGCGCAAAATACTTAATGATGCCGTTTTGTCTAATACCCTCAAAGTTGTAAAATATAAAAACAACGAGCGCCAAAGTAAGTGTCAAATTTAAGCTCGAAGTCGGAGCCTCAAATCCAGGTATTATGCCTATTATGTTACTTACGAATACGATCAAACCGATAGTGGCGACTAGCGGCAGATATTTTCTAGACAGCGCTTCGCTACCTAGCACGTCCTTGCCCATAGATACCACGCCCTCCAGATATGCCTCAAGCAAATTTTGAGAGCCGCGAGGCACTAGCTGCATATTTTTTGTAGCAAGTTTAGCAAAAAGCACTACGATAAGAGCGACAATAGCAAGATGTCCCGCATAATTTACCGCATGAATAACATGGTCGTTAGTCGTAAAAAAAGAAGCGATCCAACCCGTAAATAAAAACAAATTTTCTTGCATAGATTAACCTTGAATTTATAAATTTTAGACGCAATTTTATCTAAATAAACGTTAAAAGTTTTTTAAGTTTGCCCCAAATTTCGCCCGATTTTTAGCTTTTTTACAAAATTTAGCTCAAATTTCGTCGCCGTTTTTAAAACTTCCGCTTATGCGAAAAATCTATCGTAAACGAGCTTTAGTATCGTCGCGCCAACGACGGCTAGAAACACGACTCTAACAAATTTAACATCCTTTTTTATAACCATGTTTGAGCCGAAATACGCGCCCAAAACCTGCCCCGCGCCCATCAAAAGCCCGACCGCCCAAAGTATCTGTCCGCCCGCGATAAAAACGGCGAGAGAGACGATGTTGCTGGTAAAATTTAGGATTTTCGTATGCGCAACGGCTTTTTTCATATTTAGCCCGATGAGCGCAACCATCGCAAACGTCCAAAAACTGCCCGCTCCCGGCCCGAAAAATCCGTCGTAAAAGCCTAAAATAAGTCCGAATATCACGTAAAAAGCTCGCGCGTTCATACGAGCGGCCCTATCCTCGTCGCCGACCTTTGGCATCAAAAGCGTATAGATGAAAATCGCTATCAAGCAAAACGGTATAATAACGCGCAAAAACTCGGCGCTCAAAAACAATATAAGCACCGTGCCGACGCACGCGCCGATAAAGGTAAAAACGATGCCGATAAACACTTCGCGGAAATTTATCATGCCTTTTAGAGCGAAATTTAGCGCCGCGGTGAAGCTGCCGAAAGTACCTTGAAGCTTGTTCGTAGCTAGCGCCACGTGAGGCGGCACACCCATCGCCATGATGGTCGGCAGCGCGATCAGTCCGCCGCCGCCCGCGATCGCATCTACAAAGGCCGCCGCAAAGGCCGCCGCGAAAAATATCAAATACGCCGTAACGCCGAAATCAAAGTCCATTTTCGCCCCTTCAAAAAGCAAAATCATACTACGAAAAATTTAAAAAATTTATAAAATTCGGTCTTTTGTTTTACTACGGTTAAAATTTAATAAAGCGGCGAGTAAATTTTGCCGAGCTGGGTTAAATTTAGCGGTTTAGGTTGCGGCGCATTTTGTAAATTTTGCGGGCGCTCTCTGCGATTTTTTGAAGTTTTAGACAAATTTGAGATTTTGCTTTTTTGAGATGCGGGTTTGAAAATATACGAAACGCCAAATTTAAAGCCGCGTTAAATTTAACTGAAAAAGGAAATAAAAAAGAAGTTCGCCGACCGCCGAGTGCGGCAAATCGGCGAATGCGGGATTATTTTATAACGCCGCAAACCATTCTAGCGCCGCCGCCGCCAAGAGGCTTTGGATGGTCGCTGTGGTTATCGCCGCCGACGTGGATCATTAGCGAGTGGCCTTTTAGCTCATCTATTGTTTTGATTTTCGGAGCTAGGACCGGATAAACCGCGTTACCCTCGGCATCGACGAAAAGCGCAGGCAAATCGCCCTTGTGGCCGTTGTCGTCCCATGCAAACGAATGTTTTTTGGCGTCGCTTGGGTCCCAGTGGCCGCCCGCTTTCATGCCTAGACCTTTTTCATTCGCGCCGCAGTCGGCGTTTTGATGCACGTGAAATCCGTGCGCGCCGCCCTCAAGGCCTTTAAGATTCGGAAATAGCGCCACGCCGTAGTTGGTCTCGACCGCTACTACCTCGCCAACGACAGTGTTGCCCTTTTCGCTTAGTTGCTCCATGCTGACTACTAGGTGCTTGCCTGCCTTTGGATCAAAGACTTTTTCCTCGTGTGCAAGAGAGCTAGTAGCAAGCATACAGCCCAGAGCCGCGCTAGCTAAAACGATTTTTTTCATTTTTTCTCCTTAAAATGTAATTGCGACGTAACTATAGCATAAATTTAATAAATTCGCGCTTTAAATTTAAGAGATTTTAGGATACCGCCAAAGTTAAAATTTGCCGCCGGTTTAGAGCTTGATTTACCGCCGTAAAAGTTAAAACCGCGTAAGTCCGATTTATCGCGACGAGACAAAAACCTGCTTGCCCGCGTCCGATCTTACGCACGCAAATTTAGCGATTTTGTCTGCGATAGTCGTTAAATGTCAGCAAAGCAAACGGCTAAAATCAAAAGTTCGAAATTTATTTTATCCGATCTAAAATTTGCGCCAGCTCGCCGCTTTGACCGATGCGGTAGAGCGCGAAGTCGTACTTGATCGGATCGGCGGGGTCAAATTCGCAAAGCTTGTCCGTTAGCTCGCGCACGGCCCTAAAATCATAGCTTTTGCGAGAGATTAAGCCCAAATTTAGCGAAACTCGGTGCGTATGTACGTCAAGAGGCATGAGTAGCTTGCTTTTTGGCAGGCTTTTAAAAAGTCCAAGGTCTATGTCACTATCTCGCACCATCCAGCGCAGGAACATATTGTAGCGTTTATACGGGCTTTGCGGCGCTTTTTCATACGGCTTGCCAAAGAAAAACTCATACCCCTCCGAGCGGTAAGGATTTAGCGAATAGATAAATTTGATGAGTTCGTTTACGCCCTCTATCATCGAGCCGCTTTTTTCAAAACCCGATCTCACCGTGCTTTCGATATCGCCGTGCTTTTTTAGGCGCGAAACGACGATAAAAATCTGTCGCACATCCTCGCAACTTTGAAAGCGGTATTTATGCCGCGTCAAATTTGAGATGATCTCATCCTCGCTTTTATCCAGTAGCGAAAAATCAAGCGAATTTAGAAAATTTACGATGAGTTTTGCGTTGCCGTAAGCAAAAAGCGCGCAGATGAGCGAGATCTCGGGCGTTTTAAATTTGCTAGCGACTTGCAGCGGATCGGCGGCGGCAAACAAGTCCGCATGGGTGTTTTTAGAGATTACGTTTTGATCTAGGAGGATTTTTAAGTCCATTTTTAGCCTTTTTGGCCGAGATTTTAAACCAAAAAGGCTAAAAGAAATTTAAATTTATTGTTTTAGCGTGAGCAAGGTATCTAGCATCTTTTCCACGGTCGTGATGATTTTGGCCGCCGCGCCGTAGCTACTTTGAAAGCGTATGAGATTTGTTAGCTCTTCGTTTAAATTTACGCCGCTAACGGACTGATACTCGGACATCGCAACCTTGTGTATAGCGGTATTTGCGTCGTTTAGATCGTTATTTGCTTGAGTCTGGCTGGCTAGATCGGTTGTGATGTAGCGGTAGTAGCCCTCGACGCTCTCTTCTTTGTCCGCATGCTTGTCGGAGTAAAATATGATTTTTTTATACTGCATTTGCACCATATCGTTTGCGACTTCGTTGTTGCCGGGGGTCGGATTTGAGTAGGCTTTTAGTTTGTGCGGATTTTCGGTTAGCTCGCTTTTTACGCTCATATTTTTCGCGTTTCCGCCCTCAAAAACTCTATTTACCCCAATAATACCCGGGAAATTCGTGCCGCGATCTATAAAAGCGACGCTATATTCGCCGGCATTTCTTTTAGCTGTTACGCCAAACGTACCTTTGCCCGTTGCCGCATCGTATTGATAGTTTGCCTGAAAATAATCATCCACGTCGTTTAGCGAGTTATTATCGCCGTTATCGTCGGTATCGGAGTTAAAATCTCTCACGATAGAGTTGCCGCGCGCGTTGTCATTCATAGACGTAGTTGCGTTTATGTTTATCGTCTTGCGTGCAACCTCTTGGCCTTGGTTATTGTAAACTACGACGTCAAAGCTACCGTGTTTGATGTCGTTATTAAAATTCATCAGCGTCCTAGAGTTGCTTAAGCCGTCTAGTTCGTCCGTCACGGCGTTTTCTACGGCTGATTTGGCGTAGATGTTATTTGTCTCGTTGATGATGCCTTTAGCAAACGTATTTAGGTTGTCTATATATTTTTGTATAGTTCCGTCTTGAAACTCTCCGCTATCATCCACTCTGCGTCCACGTAGATCCAGCGCAGCGCCTAGTTTACCGCCCGAGATTCGTCCGTTTAGATCGACCTTTTTACCGTCGTCCCTCTCGAAAAATACACCTTTAAAATCGCTCTTGTCGCTTATCCTGTCGACTGTTAGCGGATGATACGTCGTGCCGTCTACGATGTTAAATCCGGATATATTTATCTGATGCTTCGTACCCATATCGGTTACGGTCGGATCGACATTACTACTTTGTAGTTGCCCTTTAAATACGCTGATACCCACGAGCTTTGACATCGCAAGCTCGAGCTGATCGCGTTTATCTCGCAGGTCGTTTGCTCTAGTGCTACCGACTGATTCGACGCGGACGATCTCTTTATTTATCTGCGCGATTTGCTTGGCGTATTTGTTGATCTCGTTTACGGAAACTTCTACCTGCGAGTCCACGTCTTTTTGGATCTTGGTTAGCATATCGTGGGCTTTATTTATGCTATTTGATAGCGTTGCTGCCGAATTTAGCAAATTTACTTTCTGCGAGCCTTCGGTCGGGTTTGAGGCAAGGTTATTCCACGCGTTGAAATAATTTTGCAAATCTCTGCCTATACCCACGCTTTGCAGATCCGGAAAGCGCTGCGAAATCTCTTCTAAAATTTGCTTTTTATATTCGCTTGATTCTAAATTTATATTTGAAGTGCGAAGCCTAGCGAAAGTAAACTCGTCATGCACGCGCACGACCGTATCGACTTTAGTACCCGTGCCGATGTCGCCGGGCATATCGTGAAAAGGCTCTCTAGCAGACTGCACGACGCGCTGCCTCGTGTAGTGCTCGCTATCGGCGTTTGTGATGTTGTGTCCAGTCGTGGTGATTTGCGTCTGTGCGGCATCTAGGCCGCTCATTCCGATATGTAAAGACGAAAAAATATTAGCCATTTTTAAACCCTCGTTTTAAATAAACTCTCCGGTCTTAGACCGTTTTTGTCGTAGCCGCCGTCTTGCTCGCCTTTGAACATATTTTTTAGCAAGCTATCGAAAAATTCTTTCACTCCGACGACGTATTTTGCGTATTCTTTATTTTTTGAGTAGAGCTCTTCAAGCTTTGAGCGCATGAGCGAGAGAGATGATTTTACCTCATCATCTAGGATAGAGCTTAAATTTGCCCCGCCGTTTTCCCTCGAGACCCTTAAAAGCTCTTTATCTAGTAGCGATTTTATAGATTCGAATTTTTTAACCAGCTCGTTTTTGCGTCTGACGCTATCATCGACCCTGCTGTGGTCGGCTAGTTTTATCTTTTCTATATCTTCCGTAGTTTGGGCGATGAGTTCGTCTAGCACGCCCATCGCCTCGTCCAAATATCTTTTAAGCATTTTTGTCCTTTCTTTTTACGCAAGGACAAAAAATCTTATAAAAGCGTATCGGCAACGGCTTTTGCAGTCTTGGACATATCTAGTTTATATGTTCCGTTTGCGATCTGCTCGGCTATCTTTGCAACCTTGCTTTCTTCTTTGCCTTGTGTTTTTTCCATGTTTTCGCTCTTTTTTACGTCGTTTGAGCGAGTGATTTGTTGCGGGCTCATGCCCAGTTTAGCTCCTAAAGTTCCTATCATTTTCAAGCCTTTTTAGATTTGTTAAAAACTAAATCGGCAAATTTTGAAATTTCTTAAGCCCTTTCTTTCAAATAATTGAATAAAAGTTCGCTAAAGCCTAAATTTCCGCTCAGAGCCTTGCTCATCGTATCGTTATACATCGAGTGATATATCTCGTCTCCGGCGTCCTTACCGAATAACGGATTTTCGTCCTTTAGCGCGATATCTAGCACGCTTTTAACCAAAAACGCCTCAAAAGCATCGGTTTGCTCTTTTAAAAGCGCGTCTTGCTCGCTTTGAGGCTTATTAGCGCGCCTATTTTCGATAGAGCTCGTGGCAAATTTATTATAAGAGCTTAAAGCCGCCGAAGTATCTACGTTTAACATTATATTATCTCCAAATTTACGTGTATGGCGCCCACGCGCTTTAGATTTTCCATTATCGCGATGATGTCGCTAGGAGTCGCGCCCATCTTGCTTAGCGCCCTTGCGACGCTAGCTACGGTAGTTTTTTCGCCGCTGATTTTTAGCATATTAGTTAGCGGATCGACCGCTGCGCCGTCTTGCAAGTCGATTGTTTGCCCGTTTGCAGCCATATCGCCATATGAACTAGGCTCTATCTTTATCGTGATATCTCTGTGCGTGATAACAACTGGATCGACCGTGATATTTATACCGCTTACGATCGTGCCGGTGCGCTCGTCGATTACGATTTTATCTAGCGCTTTATAATCCACGTCCAAATTTAACACCTTAGCGATAAACTCAACCGCGTTTGAGCCTTCCGGTTTTGATACTTTGATAGTTCTAGAGTCGATAGCCGTCGCAGTTTCGCCGCCTAGATTTAAATTTACCGCTCTTTGGATATTTGAAGCGGTGTCGAAATTCGACTCCTTTAAGCTTAAAAATATCGCTTCTTGATTATAGATATCGTATGCTATCTCGCGTTCCACGATCGCGCCGCTTGGGATCGTACCCGCGGTTACGTGGTTGCCGTCCTTGCTTGCTCCGCCGCGAGACGCCGTCTTGCCGCCTATGGTTAGCGACCCCTGCGCTAAAGCGTATATGTCGCCGTCC
Source organism: uncultured Campylobacter sp. (assembly GCA_963531395.1). Taxonomy (GTDB): domain Bacteria; phylum Campylobacterota; class Campylobacteria; order Campylobacterales; family Campylobacteraceae; genus Campylobacter_A. The sequence goes on along the minus strand of CAUSIL010000048.1, from coordinate 1,123 downwards.
ACGCCCTTAAGCGGAGTCATAAGAAGCGTTCCGCCCTGCAGGCTCTTTGCATCGCCGATAGATGATATCACGACATCAAGCTTATCGCCCTGCCTAGCAAACGGCGGCAGCTTTGCGATAACCATTACCGCGGCGGTATTTTTTGATTTGATGTCGTCGGGCTTGATTTTTACGTTCACGCTTTGAAGCATATTTGAAAGAGACTGGATCGTAAACTCCGAGCTACTGCCGTCGCCCGAGCCGTTTAGACCGACGACCAGACCGTATCCGATCAGCTGATTTTCCCTCACGCCAACGACGTTTGCGATGTCTTTTATCTGCGCCGCAAAAGCCGATATAGCAAGGGTTAACAAGCATGCCGCTAGTTTCATTTTCGTCCTTAAAATTTATATTTCAAGGACGAAAAAGCAATTAGCATTCCAAATTTGAAGCAAAAATTTTAAGAATAATAGCTAAGCGAAGTATTTCCGAATTTTTTAGATTTTAAAAGCGTAAAGGCGCCGATGCTTTCAGGTAAATTTAGATGGCTGGCGTGCTCGAAAGCGATCAGATAAATTTTATCTTTTGGCAAATTTCTTGCTAAATTTACGCACTTTTCATAAACGTCCGCAAAACCGTCTCTGATATCAAAAGGCGGGTCAAGATACAAGATAACGGGCAAATTTTGCCTCGCGACGATGGCGGGAGTAGTATCGAAAGTATCGCCGTTTATGATTTCTAACTCGTCTGCGATAAGCTTAGCGTTTTGTATCGCGATCTTGTAGGCGCTTTTGTCGATTTCTACCGCGTAGGCCTTTGTCGCGCCATTACTTAGCGCCTCTGCGGCCATCAGCGCGCTACCACCGAAAGCCTCGATAAAAACCTTACCCGCTAGCTCGTAGCGAAACGAATCAAAAAACGAGCCTTTGACGATGCTTTTTGTACTTCTTGTGGTTTGAAGCGATGGCAAAAGCAGCTTTTTACCTTTAAATTTACCACTTGAAATCGTAGCGTAGAAATTTTTCAACGAGCTTTCCTTAGAACCGCGAGCAGCTCTTCTTTAAATTTATCTATTAAATTTGAAACCTCAAGCTCCAAATTTGAACCGTTTTGCGGTGCGGCTTTTTCTTTTGCGGGCGCGGCC
>CAUSIL010000047.1:0-10911 GCA_963531395.1 uncultured Campylobacter sp. | reverse complement strand
AAATTTGCCGCCGTGCTTTGGCAGCAGCACGCTTAACTCGTGCGCGATCTCGCTGCTTGGCGTGATCGGATAACCGCCGAAAAAGTTGCACCCGCACTCAACCGCCGCAAGCGCGACTAGCTCGTTTCCGCTAGCGATGATCTCTCTTTTGCCGCCGTTATTATTTAAAAATTCGCTCATTGCTCCGCCTCTAATTTTTCAAATTTATTCTCTTTTACGGCGGTAGCGCGCTCTTTACTTTCGGCGGTTAGTTTGGCGAATTTAAATCCCTTCTCCGCCACGTAAATAGCAACATCCGGGCAGTGCAGCTCGCACTCTCTGCACCCGATACAGGCCTCCGGATACACCACTTCGATCGTTTTACCTAGCACGGCGCGCGGCTCTACGGCCATCGCCAGCACGCCCGCAGGACAGCAGCTCACGCAGATATCGCATGCCTTACAGCGCGAGATATCGACCCAAACGGGAACGTCGTTTCGTATCAGCATATTTTTCCTTATCAAATTTAACTAGTAACGATAATTTTATAGCAATTTTGTTAAATTTAGTATTTAAAACGCGCGTTAAAAGTTAAATTTAAATAAATTTTTGATTATGTCGGAAAATTTGAAACGCTTTTGCGCGGCACTTAGGCTAGCGGGCGGTAAATTTACCGCATAAATTTTAAATTTAACTACCGCTGCGGTAAAAAAGAGGGCGCAGTAAATAATCAAGCCCAAAATCAAACTTTGCGGCTTTGGATAAATTCGCGCCGAATTTATCCAAATACGGCAACGAGTTTATTTAAAAAACGGCCGCTAAATTCGGGATTTTTTCCCGTTTGCGTGCGTTTTGCCAAAACCGGCAAATCTATTTGACGCAAGGCACGACGCGCTTTTATCCTTGCAAGTCGCGACAAATGAATTTAGCTCTTTTTTGCCGTTTTTGCGGACGTTTTTATCGTTTAGATTCATAAAATCCACCGCATTTTTGCCCTTTGCATGATGAGTAAAGCCCACGGTGCCGTCTTTTTCTACGCTGCTTACGATGCCTACGTGCGTGATTATTTTGGCTTTTTTGTTATTTTTCGTGCTTCTAGTCGTGTTGTTAAAAAATATCAAATCGCCGACCTCGGGATTTTCAAACGAGATCAAATTTTTGCTCTCGTAAAGCCTAAACATCGCTTCGCTTTTTAGCCCGCGAGCGGTATAAAATTTATCAAGCTCGTTTTCGTCGAATAAATTTAGGCTAAATTGCCTATTAATCAGCGTCACGAAGCCGGAGCAGTCGCCGCCGTCTTTTTTGCCTATATATTTTTGCATGAGGTCAAGCAAGGCCTTTTCTTTCAGGTCAAATCCGCCGATTTTACTTTGCGTCGCTTCGGCTACCGAGTTTTGGATTTTGCTCTTTTCTAGCGAAGTTGCGGCTTGGATTTGACTTTGCTTTGTTAGCGCCGCGACCGGGGTGCTGCTTTTTGGAGCGCTTGGCGAAACCGTAGCGCAACCCGAAATAAAAAGGGCTAAAAATAGAGCGTAAATTTTATTCATAGTCTATATCTTTAAAATCTAATTTAACGGAATATAAGCCCCGTGTCCCTTTTTGCTGATAACTTTTTTAAATTTATCGTAGCTTCTTGTAGGGTGCGAATTAACATAGGCTTTTCCGGTATCTTTGTCAATGTGGATTACATAAAATATAACATCGCCGCCTTTAGAGTTAGCCGTGCAGCCTATCATAGTTTTTTTCGTAAAGCCGCGCTCTTCTATATTGTTTATTTGCCAAGGGCGGTAGCTATGATACACCCTTAATCTTTCTGCTATCGGAGTCCCGTCTGATGATGGGTTTGCTTTAAGCCCTGCTATTATTACGTCTTTATCGTCGCACTTATATTCTCTTGCGTCGGCGCTTATCGCCAGCAGAGATAGCGCAGCCAAACTAGTTAAAATCATTTTTTTCATTTCGTATCCTTTAAATTTTACGTATTTTAATAACGAGGGTAAAGCAAGGCGCATTTCTCATTCGTCTGCTTACCCGCCTAAATTTCTTTGCCCCCCGTTGATCTATGCTACGCGATTACCCCGCTTTCTTTTAAAAATTTGATATTTACAGCCGTTTGCGATTCGCCTTTTTCAAGCGCCGCTTTTTCCTCCGCGCTTGGCTCTTTTATCTCGCGCACGCCGCCCTTGCCTAGCTTCACGAGCCTACCGCCCGCGCACTCGCCCTCTATCACGCAGCAGCTTAGCCACTGTTCGCTACCGGTTTTTATCGCCTCGCACATCTTAGCTGCAGCCGCGCCAGGAGCGTAGTATGCCGACGTGCCAAGCAGCTTCACTATCTTTGCGCCACCAGTTTTAGCTTCCTGCGCTACCGCGTCAAATTCGCCGCCCAGATCCACGCTCACATTGCTTTGTAGCGCAACCATATCGTCGTTGTGAGAGCCTATGATATGCGCGCTAAATGCGCTGTTTTTTAGCCCCGTTTTTTGCGAGATCTCGTATTTTAGGCGCGCGGAGTCTAGTTCGCCAGCCATCCCTAGTACCCTACTTTTATCAAAGCCGCTTGTTTTATAGACTAGATACGTGAGCGCGTCAAGCGGATTAGTTACGTTTATGATGACGCAGTTTGGGGCAAATTTGGCGATTTTCTCCACCGTACCTTTTACGATACCGGCGTTTTTTAGTAGCAGATCTTCTCTAGTCTGCCCCTCTTTTCTAGGGCTTCCGGCCGTTACAACTACGATGTCGCTATCCTTAATAAGCTCAAAATCATCCCCGCCAGCAACGCTCACGTCCAGACCGAAAACCGCCGCGCTCTGAGATAGATCGATCGCCTTTGCGCGTGCCACGTCGCCAAATATATCAACTAGCGCGATCTCGTCTGCGATACCTCTTAGCAAAATAGCGCTAGCCGCGCTTGCACCTACGTTTCCGGCTCCGATAACTGAAATTTTCATTTTTTTCCTTTTTTTATAAAATTTGATTTTGTAAAATTTGATTAAACGTCGCGCTGGGCCTCATCGCCGCGCTCGCCTTTTTATCATCCGGTTTATAGTATCCGACGAGATCGACCTTGCGCCCTTGCGCCGCGTTTATTTGGGCCACGATCGCGCTCTCGTTTTTCGCGAGATTTTGGGCAACGAGTTTAAATTTATCGCCTAGCTGCGTACCGCTAGCGGCAAGCTCGCTCGCCCAGTAAAGCGCGATGTAGTAGTGGCTCGTACGCGTATCTAGCTCGCCGACCTCAAAGCGCGGAACCTTGTTTTCTTTTAGATAGCGCTCCACGGCCGCATTTAGCGTATCGGCTAAAATTTGCGCCTCGGGACTTTGCTTAAATCCCGCCAACTGCTCGAGACTAGCGCCCAGAGCCAAAAACTCGCCCAAACTATCCCAGCTTAGGTGGTTTTGCTCTAGTAGCTGCTCGGCGAGTCTCGGCGCGCTGCCTCCGGCCCCCGTCTCAAAGATACTTCCGCCCTCTAGTAGCGGTACAATCGAGAGCATCTTGGCGCTGGTTTCAAGCTCCAAGATCGGAAAAAGATCGGTCAGATAGTCGCGCAGGACGTTGCCCGTGACGCTGATGCAGTCCTCGCCGCGCCTAATGATCTCAAGCGATTTTTTACAAGCAGCCGCGGGAGAGAGTATCTCTATATCAAGCCCGCTCATATCCGAGCTAGCTAGCTGCGCTCTTACTTTTTTTAGGATTTCTCGGTCGTGAGCCCTGTTTTCATCCAGCCAAAATATCGCCTTTTGTCCCGTGATTTTCGCGCGTTTTAGCGCCAGCTCGATCCAGTTTCGCACGGCGACATCTTTTGCCTGCGTCATCCTAAATATATCGCCTTTTTCTAACTCAAATTTAAATAAAACTTCGTCTTTTGCATTTAGTACGCGCGCCTCGCCCGCTTCGCTCATCACGAATGTCTTATCGTGACTGCCGTACTCCTCGGCCTTTTTAGCCATTAGTCCGACGTTTGAGACGCTACCGATTTTAGCGGGATCTAGCGCGCCGTTTGCCTTGATATCAGCGACCGCGGCCTCATAAACGACGGCGTAGGTTTTATCTGGTATCACAGCTTTGGTTTCCCTGGCTATGCCCTCTTTGTCCCACATTTTGCCGCCGTTTTTTATCATAGCCGGCATCGAAGCATCGATGATAACGTCGCTAGGAACGTGTAAATTTGTAACGCCTGCAGCCGAGTTTACCATCGCTAAATTTGGCCTTACGGCATAAATTTCATCAAATTTGGCTTTTATTTTTTCCTGCGTTGCTTGAGGTAAATTTAAAATCCGCGCGAAAAGGTCTTTTAGCCCGTTGTTTTCGCTGACGTTTACGCTTTTTAGCTCGTCCGCAAACTCCTTAAAAACCTCCGCAAAAAAAATCCTCACGAAATGCCCGAAAATCACGGGATCGCTCACCTTCATCATCGAGGCTTTTAGATGCACGCTAAAGAGCAAATTTTTTGCTTTCGCGTCCGCGATTTGCTCCTTTATAAAGATGTCCAGCTCCCGCGCGCTCATAAAGCTAGCGTCGATTATGTCGCCTTTTTCTACCGCTAAATTTTCTTTTAATACGCGTTTTTCACCGCTTTTTGAGATAAACTCGACGCGTAAATTTTCATCCGTTTCAAAGCTGATCGAGCGCTCGGAGGAGTAAAAATCGCCGCCTTTCATATAGGCGACTTCGGTTTTGCTATCTTTTTCAAAAGGGGTGATTTTATACGGGTTTTCGCGGGCATAGCGTTTTACCGCACCGACGCATCTGCGGTCGGAGTTGCCTTCGCGCAGCACCGGATTTACCGCGCTTCCTAGCACTTTGGCGTATCTGGCGGCCGCGTCTTTTTCCTCCGGCGTTTTTGGATCTAACGGATATGGGGGCAGATCGTAGCCCTTAGCGCGAAGCTCTGAGATAGCGGCGTTTAGCTGAGGCAAGCTTGCCGAGATGTTTGGTAGCTTAATTATATTCGCGCGCTTTTCTTGCGTCAAATTTCGCAGCATCTCCAGATCGTCGCTCACTCGCAGTTCAGGCGGCAGCTTGTCGTTAAAAGCGGCGATGATACGCGCGGCTAGGCCAATGTCGGCCTGCTCTATCTCTATGCCGCCCGCGCGCAAAAACGCCTGCAGGATCGGAAACAGCGAATAACTCGCAAACAGCGGGGATTCGTCGGTTCTAGTATAGACGATGTCGCTCATCTTTCCTCCTAATTAAATTTCGCAAAATCTTATCCAAATTTATATTAAAACGCCTTTTGGCAGGCTATTTTTGAGAGTTTATCGCGCTCACGTGTTCCTCGTACGTCGCGCTAAATTTATGCTTGCCCGTCTTTTTATCGCGAACGAAGTACAAAAACTCGCTCTGCGCGGGCTTTATCGCCGCCCTTATCGCAGCTAGGCCCACGGTGCAGACGGGGCTTGGCGGCAGGCCTTCGTTTAGATAGGTGTTAAATTTACTCTTATCGCTTCGTATGCGTTCGGCCGTGACCGTCTCGTGCGAATGCGGCCCGTAGTTTAGCGTGCCGTCCATTTGCAGCTTCATGCCCTTTTTTAGGCGGTTTTGTATGACGGAGGCGACAAGAGGCATCTCATCCTCGCTCGCGGCCTCTTTTTGCACGACCGAGGCCGTCACAAGATACTCGCTCCAGCGCTTTTCGTCGTAGTTACCGAGCAGTTCGGTCGCCATTTTTTCGTGGGATTTTTTAGATAAATTTACCAAATGCGCCGCTAGCTGTTCTTCGTTTACGCCAAGCGGCACTTTGTAGGTTTCGGGTACTAAAAAGCCGTCCTCTAGCGGAGCAAATTTAAAGTAAAATTCATTTAGCTTAGCTTCGCTTAAATTTAGCTTTTTTGCGACCTCTTGTAAAAATACGGCCGTCGTTTCGCCAGGAATTAGCGTTATTTGAGTTAGAGCCGCTTTTGCGGTCGTGAGCTTATATAAAAAATCAAGCTTGCTAAGCTTTGCCGCGCCAAGGTCTATCCAGCCTGCTTGCACGCGACCCATGGCACGCAAGATCACGGCGTCTAATTTATTTGCGTCCATATTTTTTTCGCTTAGATATGATATAATCGCAAGCGTACTGCCCTGAGGTACGAAAATAACCTCGCTCACGCTCACCGGGCGGCTAAGATAAACAAGAAAGCTCAGAAAAAATATGAAAATCATCTCGCTAATAATGAAGAAAATTTGGCGCATTTTGATCCCTGCGGTTTTGATATTCGTCATTTTTATAGCCGTCCTAAAACACGGCGTCGAGATAGAAAATATCGACGCGGGCGGCTTTAAAATAGAGCAATTATATATAAAACTCGATAAAAAAATAATTTTACGCGCGAAAAATATAGAGATACCTAAACAAAGCGCCAAGGATAGCTCCGAGGACGCGCTGCTTGATCTATCCAAAAACATCGTCTGGATCGATAGATTGTTTGACGAAATCTTACTCGAGCGCGTCAAATTTCTAAACAGCGAGTCCACGCTATTTTATAGAGACGACGTTTTTTATCTGGATAGCCCGTTTTTGGCGGTTAGCTCAAATTTCAAAGATACCGAGGACGGCATAACCGCAAACGTTTATCTGCTCGAGTTTAAGGATTTTAACATCACCTTAAGCGGCGTTGGCAATGCCGATTTGAGGCGTCAAATTTACGATTTTAACGGTACGTTTTCTAGCCACGAGCTAAACGGAAACGCTACCGTAAACCTCAAAAAAGGCGAGCTAAAATACGAGCTAAGCAACATAAACGCGACTAGCCTAAGGGGCTTTATTGACGAGCTGGGCGCAAAAACGGGGCTTGATAAAGAGATAAAAAACTGGATCTACGGCTACGTCACGGCGGATAACTACTTCGTAAAATCGCTTCGGGGCAGATTTAACTTAGACAAGCAAGAACCATATCTAAACGAGCTTAGCGCGGAGGGATTTTCAAAAAACGTAAAGGTTAAATTTCACGAAAAGTTGCCCGCTGCAACCGCCGAGGGAGTCGACGTCGAGCTAAAGAAAGGCTCGCTGTTTTTCACGCTAAAAAACCCAAAATGGCAGGGCAAAAATCTAAACGCAAGCAGCCTTGAAATCTATAAAATTTTCGAGGAAAAAGGCGCCGGGCTCACGCTAAATCTGCAAACCTCGGCTCTCTACGACAAAAGCGTAAACTCCATACTAAAAGCCTACGATATCGAAGTTCCCGTCGAGCAGCTAAGCGGCAAAACGGACGCCAAACTCGCGCTTGATATCAAATTTGACCCGCTAGAGGTGACGCCTAAGGGCAAATTTAAGATCACCGGCGGGCAGACTCTGATCGCGGGTGCTAAATTTAACGTCGAAACCGCAGACGTCGAGCTTTTAAACGACAAGCTAAAGGTAAACGCGAAAAACACGGGGATGGATTTTTTTAGCGCGGATGCGGCAGTAAATCTCGATCTAGGCAAACTCGCAGGCGACATAAACGGCACGCTAAAGGGGCTAAATTTAGCCTTTGGCAAGAGCGAAATTTTAAAGCTGGGCGCGATGCCATTTGCGGCTAGGCTTGATTTTAGCGGAAAGGATACGAAGCTAGATATCGCTTCGCCCGCTACCGTGGGTTTAAAATTCAGCGCGCAAAACGAGATAAATTTACCCGACGCGCGCAATCTGCTACCCTACTCGCCGCTGCTAAAAAGCCTAAAAATATCTGAAGGCGGCGTAAATATCAAAACCAAGGATTTTGAAAATCTTAGCATCGAGGCTAACGGCGTTAAATTTGAAACGCCGCTGTTTAAAAAAGACGGCTCGCCATATGATGCCGATAGCTTTGCGATCGACGTAAATGCAAAAGGCGCAACGGGCAAAAGCAAAAGCGGCGGGCTAAATTTCAAAATCGCAGGAGGCAAGACGGAGCTTTTTATAAACGAGCTTGATCTGGCGCTTAGCGGCGGAGAAAATTTGAGCGAAAAAGACGGCGACATCGAATTTGAAGCCAAGGGCTCAAATCTTATTTTAAACGATTTTAACGCAACCCTAAATCTGCTAGCGTATAGCGGCCAAAGTGCCGGCGGGACGGTGAGATTTGACGCCAAGCCCGCTCACGGCAACCTTTCGCTCATAAAGTCAAATAAAAAATTCGAAATATCCGCAAACGACATCAGAGGCGAGTTTATCAACTCGATTTTTAACATCAAAAGCTTTGAGGGCGGCAGCTTTAAACTGCGGGTTTTAGGCAAAAGTACCGATGATTTTAAAGGCGAAGCAAGGCTAATCGGCGCCACGTTAAAAGACTACACGTTTTATAATCAGCTTCTGACGTTTTTAAACTCCGTGCCGTCCTTACTCGTGTTTAAGACGCCGGACTTTGGCGCCGACGGCTATCCGGTAAAATTTGGCAAAATTTTGTTTGAAAAAAAGGGCGATACGCTAAAGTTTCTAGCCATCGAGCTAGAGAGCTCAAGTGCCGATATCGGCGGTCACGGCACGATAAATCTCGCAACCAAAGAGATAGACGTGGATCTGGAGCTAAAGCTGCTAAAAGACGCTAGCTCCATCATAGACAAAATCCCGCTCGTAAATCAAATCGTACTTGGCAAAGACCGCACGCTCTCAACCGTCATCAAGGTGCGCGGAACTCTGCAAAAACCGCAGTACTCGACGCAAATCCTGCAAGATACCCTACTCTCGCCGTTTAAGATAATCAGAAACGTACTTGAAGCGCCGTTTTTGATATTTGAGTAGGTTTGCGGATTTGCTCTTGCCTTTGTTCTTGCGGCACAGACGGCTTAAATTTACTTTTAAATCTCGCTAAAACGTTAGAAGTTAAAATTTAAGCCGTTTTAGCGTAAGCCGCCTGACGTAAATTTGACGAAGCATTAATTTCCGCGCGCCGCCAAAATAAGCGTGCGCCGCCATGATTTACGAGATCCAAAAACTTACGACTAGCGCTAAATTTAGGCGCACATCAAATGTTTGGGTAATTTGTCGGTTTTACTATCTGTTTTCGTAGGGTACCATATAAAATAATGCAGTATAAGAGGCTTATCTCATCCAAGGTGTATCGTGCGAGATAAGCCTGTAAATTAATTACTAATAAGTTCCCATCATTCCGTTACGATATTCATAGTCTATTATATGTGTATCCGGCTTATCGTCAAAATTAGGCGGATATTTTTCCCTTAAAAGGTCTAATACCCTGTTACATAGCGCGTTTCTTAAGCTAGAACTCACTCCGCTATACTGTAGAGTTACGGCATACCTTGGGATGACCTTTCCTGCGACTACGCTATGGTAGTTCCCGCGCCCAACTTTAAAGCATACATAACCGTCCCCTAGGTTTACAGGATTGTTTACGCTAGCATAGTTAGCGCTCTGACTATCAGGGTCATACATACTATCTGAGAAAAATGTTTCATAGGTATCATACTCTACTCTAAAGCCGTCTTTTTTCTTTACAAAGTCTCTTGTTCCTTCAAATCCAAAATGAGCATTACCGTGGGCGGCAAAATACTGCTGTGCTTCGTCAAGGACGCTGACTATATGCTTAAACTCCCTTAAAGCCTCCGCATCCTGCCTACTTGCGTTTAGCCTAGGTACGGCTATGGCTGCTAGGATGCCTATTATAACGATGACAAAGACTAGCTCTATCATAGTAAAAGCTTTTTTTGTTGCGAATGAGCTTATATTTTTTGCATTTTTTTGGGCGTCTTGGGGGAGTAGCCGTGTTACTAAGTATTTATTTACCTTTGTTTTCACTTTTATCCTTTGCTTTAATTTTTCGCGATTATACCAAAACGGCGTTAAAATATCTTTATTTTCTTTGCAGGCGCGGGTTTATCGCTTCGGCAGCATTTTTAAGCGATACTTTTTATAGTTGCAAATTTAAGCTATAATCGCGCAAAAGCTAAATTTAATGAGTAAAAAATGCTAAAGCTTGCCCGCAAAAAAGACGGATAAATTTAAATGCTTTTAGATAAGGTAAACAAAGGAATACTAAATAATTCATCACTTTGGGGATATGTTAAAGGGCAGAGATGATTACTGGGCGATGGTGCCGGGCGGCGAGCGTTTTAGGTATATGCTAAGCGGCGCGCAAGCTAACGAAAATCTAAAGATCGCTACCGTGAGCGCCGATACGCCTCTTTGGGAGAGGATTTTTGAGTGCGAAGAGCTAGCGGAGCTTACGCTACACTTGCCTAGCAAGGAGCAAATCGCCGCGCTATCTAAGCTAAAACGTCTAGAGCGCCTACGCATAACCAAAATCCAAGTAAAAAATATCGATTTTCTAGCCCGGTTGCCGCTTTTGCGCGAGCTGGTTTTAGAGTACGTTTCCGGCTTTTGCGATCTTTCGCCGCTGAGGGAGCTAAAGAACCTAAAATCGGCGCATTTTGAAAATTTACGAAGAGTTAGCGATTTTTCGGGGCTTAGCGGCATAGCTTCGCTGCGGTATCTAGGTATAAACGGCACTCTTGATTGGGATCAGCCGATTAAAGACTTCGAGTTTTTAAGAGATTTAGACGCGCTTGAGGCGCTAAAGCTCATTTGGATAAAGTGCAAAGCGCCTTATCCTGCACTCTTACCGCTTGTCGCGCTTAAAAATTTAAAGAAAATAAACATCTATCCCCAAGCCTTCGCGCTAGAAGAATACGCATTAGTACAGCTCGTCTGCGAGGGCGTAGAGGGCGCGAAGATGCCGCTTACGACGGAGTTTAAGGATACGGGATACGTAAATTTTTTAGGACGAGGCTCGGGACATACCAAAATAGGAGCTAAAAACGAGGCGCAAAAGCGCGCGGAGCTTGAGCAAAAATTTGAGGCGTGCAAGCAAAAGGCGCGGGAAATTTTGGGTATTGGCCGCTAGTTTGCGGGTTAAATTTGAAGCCAAATTTGATACCCCGCGCCGCTCGCCTGCGCAAGGTGTTCGCTGGCTATTGGCAAATTTAATCAAATTTTATTTATCTTTCAGAGGTCACATAGGTACATTC
>CAUSIL010000046.1:0-10957 GCA_963531395.1 uncultured Campylobacter sp. | reverse complement strand
GGCTTAGCCATTTTGCGCGTTCGTCATAAATTTTAGCGTCTATTTCGCTGTTTTTTACTTTTTCTAGTTGCTCTAAAATATGCCAATCGTTAAATCCGTCCGTTTTTATCGTGACGTTTTTCATCTCGCTAAAGATTCTTGACGGCGTTACTATAACGTTTTTGCATGCGCTTAGCGCTATCCTGGCCGCCCCGCTGGCTCCCTCGTCGGTTTGCCCGTAAGGCAGCACGACAACATCGCAGTCGCTTAGCTTTTTATTTACCTCCTCTATCGGCAAAAACTCGGTGTTCCACTCCACTTTTTCGTCCAAATTTAGTTTTTCGCAAAGCTTACGGCATCTTTGTAGTTCCGCCTCGCTATCTGCGTTTGCGACGGGACTAATGATAATTAGCTTCGCGTCCGTATTTTGGCTAAATTTAGCAAAGGCTTGCAGCAGTACGGGTAAATTTTTGTGCGCAAAGAGTAGGCCGAAAAATCCTATCCTAAATTTGCCGTCCGTTTCCTTGCGTTTGTTTTGCTCGGGCGCTAAATTTTGCGTTCCGTGCGGTACTAGCGTGACGTTATCGATAAGTCCAAGCAGCCTAAGCGTATTTAGATCGTCGATGCTGTGGACGAAAACTCGGTCGAATTCGTAAAGCGTATCGTGCCAGTTTTGCTGAGTCTGGCGCGGGTAGTTTAGGATTTGCTTCGTGGCGTGAAGCGTGATAAAGCAAATTTTGCCCTGCGATTTTAGCGCGGCGACGTCTGATTTTAGCTTTTCGTCTATCTCGAAAAACGTAAAATGGTGTTGCAGCCAGATTATATTTGCATCCGTTTTAAGCTCGCTTAGTAGCTTTTCTTGTTCTATTTCATAAACTTTTACGCCGTTTTCTTGGGCTAAATTAGGTTCCTTGGCGCGCTTTTGCTCGCTCCAAGTGTAAATTTCTAAATTTGCGCCCGCCCGCGCAAGCTCGTCCGTTAGGTATTTTGAGTATTCTGCTATGCCGCAAACGGCATTATACGTCGAAAAGTAGGCGATTTTTAGCTCGCTTGGCTCATTTTTAAAGGATTTTAGATGCGAGATGCTCGAGATGAAATTTAGCGCGTTTTTCTCGCCGAACATCATTTCATCGACTTTGTGTTTTAGCGGCTCTATGTTTGGCGCGCGGTTTTGTAAAATTTGCTCGGATACTTTGATAATCTTTTCGCCCAGATCCTTTACGCTAGGCTCCGCCCAAAACGAATAATTTAGATTAAAGTGCGTAACCGCGGGCGCGAATTTATATCCGATAAACTCGCAGCTATCGTCCAAAAACTCGCACTGACCGCTATAGTCGGTGGAGATGACGGGCTTTTTGTAGTGTACGCCTTCGATTGCTGGCATATTTAGCCCCTCGCCGCGCGTCGGTAGCACGACTATATCGCACTGCTCATAGAGGTTTGCCACGTCAAGCGCGGTTAGGTCTTCGTTTAGTATGACGCGGATTTTACTTCGGTATTTTTTATCGACTAAAAGCTCGATTTGCTCGGTTACGCTGTTGTGCGGATTAGGGAAGCTTTTTATCGTTAGGCTTAGCTCAAATTTAGCTTTTTTGCAAGCTTCGTTAAAGGCTCGTAGCAACACGTCGGCACCCTTTCTAGGTAGGCATGATGAGATGTGAAAGAGCTTTATCTCGCGTTTTTGTTCGCTATTTTCTTGCAAAACGCTTGGCTCGGGCGGCATTTTTAGCGGGATGTCGGCTACTTTTACCGGCGTATAGCAGCCGTTATCTATTAGGATTTTTTTGATAAAAAACGTCGAAACCAAAATGCCTTTATACTTGGAGTTTAAAATTTCTATCGTCCTAGGAGGGATGCGCGACTCCTCCCAGAAAAACACCGCAATCTCAAATCCGTAACCCTCCCTAACGTCTTCTATCAACGGGTAGTGGTGGTAGATCGCGACCTTGTCGTCGCTTCTTTTTGGATGCGCGTTTTTATCGGGTACTATGCTTCTTAGCGTTTCGTACTCGTCTTTGGTTATTGCGATGTCTTCGATTTTATCGAAATAGTTCTCGTGATAGCAGATCACAAAGACGTTTTTTACCTTACCGAGCAGCCTAAATACGATATTTCTGTTTATCGCGGCCAAACTATAGTGCCCGCTGATACTGCCGATGACGGTTAGTTCGCTAAAGTTTTCGTTAAATTTGAGATTTTTCAGCTCCAAATTTCGCTCATACTCTTTTGAGTGCGTTAGCTCAAATACATTAGGCTCGAAAACTCCTTCTTGCGAGACGTAGATATCGTCTCTAACCTGACCTTTTAGGCTAAAAATTCTCGCCCTAAGAGCCGGAAATTTATTTAAAAATATCTTGAGGTTTTTCTTAAATTTAGGATGGCTATTTGCCGCTCTTTCCGTCAAATTTATACCGAATTTAAGCGCTTTTTTGAGATTTTCTTTAGCTAAATTTTTACAAAATCTTAAAAATTTATAGACCCAAATGAGCGGCTTTGCGACTCTTTTAAATTTGGCGACGAAAATTTTAAGGTGCTCGATATCGTTTTTGATAACTGGAGCTTCGTTTTCTAAGACGTAGACTTTGTGATTTAGCGCGAGATATTTGCCGAGCAGATTTTCTAAATCTTCGTGCAGGCGCGCATTTTCATTTTGCAAATTAGCGATTTGATTTTTGCTCTCCATTAGCTCAAGCGAGCTTTTCCACAGCGCTTCTTTCGTCTCCAAAGAGCCCTTCCAGACGTCGTTTTTTAGCTCGAGCATCTGTGTTTTATTTTCAAATGCCGACACGTCGAATCTATCGGCCAGCTCTTCAAAGCTATAACCGCTTTTGGCTGCGTTTAAAAACGCTTCTTTTGTTTTTTCGTTGCCATTTTTAAGCCCCAAAATCGCGTAATCAAGCCCGACGCTGCTTAAAACGTCTCTTAGCGTGACGTTTTGGTTTTCTAAATCCTCGCTAAAGCTCAAATTTGAGTTCAGCCTCATCATAAACGTATCGCTAAAGCCTTCAAATTCGCACAGATACTCAAGCAGCATCGGCGGGATAGGCTTAACGTGCGTCGCGTCGAGGTAGAAATTTAGCGTAGCAACGCGTAAGTTTTCGGGATTTGGCGTTTCAAGTATCAAGATGCCGCCGTCTTTGAGAACTCGGCGCGCTTGCTTTATTAGCTCGCAAAGCTCGTTAAACTCCAAGTGCTCCACAAGCTGAAATGCGCTAACGAGCGCAAGGCTTGAGTCTTCTAGCTCGCTTAAAAACTCTATCGCTTCTTGTTTTTTGGCTTCAAGATCGTTTTTCTCGCACTCTTTTATCATCTCGTCGCTAACATCGCAACCGCGCGCGATAAAGCCGTTTTGCTTTAAAATTTCAAGCCACTCGCCTCTGCCGCAGCCTAGATCGACCGCCGCCGGCTTTTCATCGTTTTGTTTTAAGATTTGCAAAAACGGCTCATAAGCAAGCAGGCGTTTTTTGATCTCGCTCTTATCTCCCCTAAATTTATCCTCGAAACTTTTATAAAATTTATCCATTTATTCTCTTTATTTCCAAACTCGGTTCAAGATACGCAAGACCGACGAAATCGGGCTTGCTAAAATTTACGACGTTAAAAATGATTGCGTTGTCGCGCCATTCGTAGTTGTTTTGCAGATGGTTGTCGCTATCGTGTAGCGCTAATGTGACTGAAAACGACCCGACGCCCAAATTTGCGTCAAATTCAAAACTAAAGTCGTACTCCTCGCCTTTTTTGAGATTTTTTAAAGCTTGCTTTAGATGGTAAGTGTTCGTGCCGTAGACGACCTGCGAGAAGCGATTTTTGATCTGATAGCCTAGCACTAGCGACGGCAAATTTTCGTTTGCTTGCACCGTTACTTTTAGCTTGATTTTTTTGCCGACTTCTAAATTTTGTATCTTTTTGCCTGCGGCGTCTAAAATTTCCACGTTTTTTATGCAGGCTTTTTTGTTGCCCGATATTGTTGCGATTTTGCCGTTTTCTAGGGCTACTTGCGAGATTTGTACGTCTTGTTTTTTTGAGATTAGGGCGTTGTAATAATCAAGCACGGCTTCAGGCTCGCCGTCTTTTAAAATTTGCCCTTTTTCTAGCAAGATTACTCGGTCGCAGATCGATTTTATCGCACCGCTATCGTGCGAAACGATGATGAGCGTCGTGCCTAGGCTTTTAAATTCTTTTATCTTATCAAAGCTTTTATGCTGGAAATACACGTCGCCTACCGATAGCGCTTCGTCGATGATGAGTATATCTGGGCGGTTTGCCGTGACGACCGAAAAAGCAAGGCGCATCTGCATGCCGCTACTGTAAATTCGCACGGGATAATCAAAATACTCGCCTATCTCGGCAAAGTCTTCGATGTAGGATATTATTTCGTCGATCTGCTCTTTTGAGTAGCCCATGAGAGAGCAGGACTGGTAGGCATTTTGCCTGCCGGTTAGATCGCCGTGAAAGCCCATGCCTAGTTCCAAAATAGACGAAATTTTAGCGCTGCTCGTTACGCGGCCGCTTGAGGGCTTTAGCGTGTGCGATATGATTTTTAAAAGGGTACTCTTGCCCGCTCCGTTTTGACCGATTAGCCCGACTACTTCGCCGGCTCCCACGTCAAAGCTTACGTCTTTTAGTACGGTTTTTACGTTTTTTTCTTCTTTATTTTTGCTAAACCACGAGGCAAATCGCTTAAAGTTGCTCTCGTAATCCAAGTAAGTTTTACAGATATTTTGAACCGATAAAATCATAAAACGTCCGCCATCTCTTCTTCGGCTCGTTTATAAACGAAAAATGCGGCTCCAAGGCTTGCCGCGCCGATAATAATCGGATAAATCAAAAGCGAAAAATCGGGCATCTTGTCGTAAATTAAAATATCGTGATAGCCGCTAACTACGCCCACAAGCGGATTTATGTAGATGAGTTCTTGCAAATTTGACGGTAAAATGCTCGTCATATAAACGATGGGCGTTAGCCAAAATAAAAACTGCAATACGATGGCGATGATCTGGCCTACGTCGCGCATAAAGACGTTTATCACGCCGAAAAACAGCCCAAATCCTACGGCTATCATCATAGTAATGACGGACAAAATCGGCAAAAAGATCAAATTTGCGCCAGCAAAATGTCCCAAAAAAGCAAATACGACTGCTATTGCGGCGAATAAAATGAGATTGTTTATCACTGAGCTTAAAACTACGGTAGCCGGAAGAACGATTTTGGGAAAAGACATTTTTTTGATTATGTTGGCGTTATCGGTAAAAATACCGATGCAGCGCGAAAAAATCTCGCTAAAAAGCATCCAGCAAAGCATTCCGCTCATTAGGTAGATTGCGTATGCGTATTTACTATCGATGCCGGGTAGCTTGGCTGAGAGTACCGAGGAGAGTATGGTCGCGTAGATGAGTACCTGGGCTAGCGGGTGGAGTATCGCCCACGCTACGCCCAGCTTGCTTTTTGCAAATTTGGTTATAAACTCGTTTTTGACCGAATTTACGATAAAAAACCTATACGTATAAATATTTGAAAACAATCTTTCGTCCGATTTAGCTAAATTTACGTGATTTTAGCAAATAAAGGCTAAAAATAAAAATAAAGCTAAATTTATGATCGAAATTTAATAACTCAGTCTGAAATTTTCCTTTGCTCGACCTATCTCGTCTTTGGTTATGAGTCCTCGTTTTTTTAGCTCGCGGACTAAATTTCTAGAAGCTTTTTTGATAGTTTCTATCTCTGCGTTTAGTCCGCCGGCTACCGAAAATAGCCAGTACTTATGGATTTCTACCCATTCGGCTAGCTTGTTTACCTTTTGAATCGTAGTATCGCTTGGGGCGACTGAGATTTTAGCTAGTTCAAGCTCTTGGAAATATACGGATATGGCCACGATATTTTCGATGAAAGGCTTAAATTTAGGCTTTGAGATAGCATCTTTTGCTTTATCTATCCTATTTGAAATTTTAACGAGCTTGTGAAAGTGTTTTTCGTTTAATTTCCCTTCGTCTCTTAGTTTTGAAATTTCGTCTATTTTCGGTACGACTTCTAAAAACGTTTCTTCGATTATGCGTTTGGCTTCGTTTTCAAAGCTTAGCTTTTTTACGAGTACTTTATATGCTTTTAACATATCTTTATTTGTTCTTTTCTCTTTTATCGGCGCGATATTGGGGAGATTTTTTTGTTTTTTGTCTTTGCAAAGCTCTTGCATAGTCTCTAAAAACGGCTTTTCTATGCTACCTTCTATCCTGGCGCCGCCTTGCGTGCAGTTATACGTCGTTACGTCTTTTTTGCTAGACTGCTCGATATCGGCTTCAAATTGGTTTCTAAATTTATCCCAGACGTAAGTCGTGCGAACTTCGCCCTCGCCGCCGTAGGCTTTGACGTATAGATACTCGTCGGCTTGCGCGAACGCGTGCCCGGTGGCGTGAGATTTACCGTCCGGAGCAAAGGCTAAGTCTTGGCCGATTAAAACGATATTTTTATGTTTTAAAACGTAGGCTAGCTGATAGGCTTGATTTGCCGTGGAGTGCCCGATCCCTAGGTAGCCGTAGCCTTTTAGCCCGAACGACGTTTCGTTTTGCTGAGGGCGCATGGTTAGGACTAGGCGGCGAGGTAAGATATTTTTAATCGTTTTTTTATGCGTCAAAGACGCGATGATAAAGTAAGCGTCTTTGTCTATTTTTTTATCTCTTTTTTTAAAAAAACTCGACGTAGCCTCTACGCGCTCTATCGAAGTTACGTAATCAGGCTTTATACCGTGTTTCATTAATATCGGTAGCGATGCGTCAAGGCTAATGACGGTAACGTACGGAGCAAATTTTTTAAGCGTCTCAAGCTGTTTATCGAGGCTTGGCCCCGTTGAAACGATGACTGCCGTGTCCATTAGTTTATAGCGCTTTTTTATCAAATCGACGTAGGAGTAGTTTGTGAGCATCGCCGTTAAATTTTCTATATTATTCCTCACTCCGATTAGATTGTCGTCTATGCTGTTGCCGTGACCGGCTACCATTTGAGAGATGGCTTTTGCAAAGGATTGGTTTATTTCTGCGTAGTCGTCGCTAAACTGATCGTAAAACGGCGAGTGAATTTGAAGATTGTAAATTTTAGCGTATGCGGTAAATTTGCTATTGCACGCCAGATAATAAAACTGCGTGTAGTTTGCGAACTCGGTGTAAAAAAGAGTTAGCCTTTCGCTGGATAATTCGTCTGAAAGGTCGATCAAATTTAATACCGCATAGATGATTTCGATTTCCGGTTCTACGACGATGATTTTTTGATGTGTTTCGTTTTTTAAAAGCGCTTTATAAAGTATCCCGTTGCCTAGCCCGTAAAAATACATAATCGGATAGCGCTTATATTCGTTCTCGACGGATTCTAGCGTATTTTGGACATCTTTGACTGGATTTTCGTAGACGTATTTTAAAGTTTTATTGTTGATGATATTTATGTCGATCGGGTCTTTGCCGACAAATACGTCGTAATCCGCCATCTCGTCCATTCCCCAAAGGCGGGCGGCTAAAATTTCGTCTTGCTGAAAGAGGGCTTGCAAGTTTTTTTGAAATATCGGATTGGCGCTTGGTTCAAATGCTTCAGAGCTTTTTTTTGCGTTTTTTTGCTCGTTTTCTTTTTCTTTTACGACTTGAAAATCATCCATAGTCGAATATTCGTTTTGCGGCATTTTGCCTCCTTATTTATATTGCTACTTTGTTTTAAAGCTAAATTCGTTCCAAATTTACGCCCGAATTTCGCGCAAACTCGGCCGGAGCTTTAAGTATGTACTTAGCAAGCGGGCTTGCGGGCTAGCGCGGTATCAAATCTTTGCGATATGCGCTAAATTTACATATCCTCGCTGCTTAATCTATCTCCGAAATTTATATCTCGTTTGGCCGGTTTGCCGATTAGCTCGCGTTTAAATTTAGGATGCAAACCCCAGCCCGGGCGCACGCTTTTTACATTTTGCTCGCTAAAAATTTCGCCTTTTTTGATATCCGCGCAGGCATAAAGCGAACGAGCGTAGTTGCGACTGGCGAGCGCTCTTTCGTCTAATTCATAGACGGCTTTGCCTAGTAGTTTTTCCGCGTCTCTTACGGCGCTTGCCATCTGTTTAAATTCATCCTCGTCCAGACTAAACGCCTCGTCCACGCTTCGCACCTCTTTGTTTAGGATAAAATGTTTTTCTACGATGCGAGCGCCTAGGCTCACGGCTACTACTGGCGCTACGATACCTAGAGTATGGTCTGAAAAACCGACCTCTACGTCAAATTTACGCTTCATATCGGCGATCGTGAGTAGATTCATCCCCTCAAGCGGAGCGGGGTAGCTAGACGTGCATTTTAAAAGCGCGACGTTTTCGTTGCCACACTCTTTGCAAATTTGCACCGCGTCTTCAATCTCCCGCAGGGTGGCGATGCCGGTCGAGATGACGACCGGTTTGCCTTTTTTAGCTATATGCCGTATAAAATCGTAATCGGTTACCTCAAAGCTAGCGATTTTGTAAGCAGGCGGGTCAAAGCGCTCCAAAAAATCGGCGTCGTCGTTGCTAAACGGGCTTGAAAAGCAGATTAATCCTTCGTTTGCGGCCGTTTTAAAAAGCGTTTCGTGCCACTCGCGCGGAGTTAAGGCTTTTTGATAAAGGCTATATAAATCATACCCGTCCCACAGTCCGCCGCGTAGCATGAAATCCTCTTTTTTGGAATTTAGCGTCAGGCTATCGGCCGTGTATGTTTGCAGTTTTACGGCGTCGGCTCCCGCGCGTTTGGCCGCCTTGATAGTTTCGACGGCAAGCTCTAAGCTGCCCGAGTGATTTGCCGAGAGTTCGGCTATCAAAAGGACTTTTTCGTTCGTATCGAAATTTGCTATTTCCATAAATTCGGCTCCGAAATTTTAGTTTGATTTTATCATAAAATTTGCCCCGCTAGGCTATAATCTCCCTAAAAACAAGGAAAAAAATGGACGCCAAAATCATCGCCGTCATCCCCGCTCGCGGCGGCAGCAAAAGAATCCCGCGAAAAAATATAAAGCCTTTTTGCGGCAAACCGATGATCGTTTACAGCATAGAAGCGGCGATTAGGGCGGGGATTTTTGACGAGATTATCGTCTCCACCGACGACGAGGAGATAGCGGACGTTGCGAAAAATGCGGGCGCTAGCGTGCCGTTTATGCGCCCAAAAGAGTTAAGCGACGATTATACCGCGACGGGCGCCGTCGTAGAGCATGCGATAAAATTTTTGCAAGCAAGAGGCGATAGGATAAAATTCGTCTGCACGATTTACGCTACCGCGCCGCTGATAGACGAATTTTACATTAAACTAGGCCTTGAAAAGCTACGCGCCTCAAACGCCAAAAACGCCTTTTCGTGCACTTCTATGCCGTTTCCTATCTGGCGGACGTTTAAGATCGCTAAGGACGGACGATGCGAGATGTTTTGGCGAGAAAATTTCGACAAAAGAAGCCAGGATTTAGAGGAGGCTTATCAAGACGCGGGGCAGTTTTACTGGACGAATTTAGACGCGCCTTCGAGCGATGAAATTTTCTTCGGGCGAGATAGCATAGCGATCGTTTTGCCGCGTCACTTGGTGCAGGATATCGATACGCCGCAAGACTGGATAAGAGCGGAGTTTTTATACGAAGCGGTGCAAAAATCAAGGGAAAAAGCATGAGAAAAAAACGGCTAGAAATCATAAATTTCGTAAATTTAAGCGACGAGAAGTACCGCAAAATCTTAGAATATAGAAATCAAGAATATGTTAGAACCGTATCAAATTCGCCCGAACCTATCACGGTTAAGCAACACGAAGCCTACCGTGAAGCGCTAAAAAAGCGCGATAAATTTTTTGCGTTTTTGATAACGTGCGACGGTGCGGACTACGCGGTGATAAATTTAAAAAAGCTTGACGACGGGTCGTTTTATCTGGGGTATTACCTGACCGACGAGCTATATAAATTCGAAGGCGGAGGCGTAGCCGTGCATAATTGCATGATGTATATATGCGACCGGCTAAAAATCAAGCTTATATCTTACGATATAAAGCCCGAAAATAGCAGGGTTTTTAGAGTCGGTCAAGGCGGCGAAGATATAGCCGTTAGCAGTAACAGCGAGGCTTTACATCACCTAGTTAGGCTATACGGCTACGACGATGAACGCGTAAAAAATAGCAAATCCGCAAAATTATTTAATAAAATTTATGAGATAAAAGATGGCGATTTTAGCTAAAAATCGGTAATCACCGTATCGCAAAAATCGAATTTGCCAAGATTCGTTACGATAGAGGCGTAGTTTAGCCCCGCGCCAAAACCCGCTAGCATGCATTTATAAATACCGCCGCCCGTCATCTGCTCTTTGGCGTTATGAGCGATACAAACGGGGATCGTGGAGCTGTTTGAGTTACCGTAAAAAGTAACTACGTTGCTAGGCGCTTTTTGGCTTGAAACGCCTAGTTTTTGAGCTAGTTTATCGACCATAAATTTATTCGGCTGATGGAAAAAATAATAATCCAGCTCGTCTTTATCCGCGCCCGCGTAAGCTAGGCTTTGGACGATATATTTAGGCACGTTTTGCATTACGTATTGAAACACCGCCTGTCCGTCCATATGAATGCGCTGCAAGCAGTCGCGACCTCCGTATTTGGAGCTTGAAAATTTAGCTTTTTCCTCGTTCGTCGGCTTTCTAAAACCCATCGCCGGAAACACCAGCGCATCGTAGTCCTTAGCATCCGTTACGCAGTGGAAAAACACGTCGTTTTCGCCGTTTTCTACGACGGTAATACAAATAGCGTCGCCTGCTAGCGGATAGCTGCTAGTGTCGCTTCTGTCGGGATTTTTGCATATAACGTCGCCCGTTATCAGGACTACTTTTTTAGCGCCTTCGTTATTTAGCAGCATAAAGGCTTGAAATAATCCGTTGATAAAGCCGGCGCATTGCTGATTCGTATCCATGCAAAAAATTTCCGGGCTTAAATTTAGCTCGCCGGCAATTAAATTAGCAGTTGCCGGCATT
>CAUSIL010000045.1:0-11175 GCA_963531395.1 uncultured Campylobacter sp. | reverse complement strand
CGGCGTCCTGGGCGGGCTAGAGCTGATTAGATCGCTAAACGACGAAGGCGTACAGACGCGCAGACCGCTTGAGCTAGTCGTCTTTGAGTGCGAGGAGTCGAGCCGATTTAACATCGCGACGCTCGGTAGTAAGGTCATGTGCGGCAAGCTTGGCTTTGAGAAACTTAAAGAGGTGCGCGACTTTCAGGGGCGCGCTATCAGCGAGATCTTTGCTGAGTTTGGCATCGATCTAGCAAGTATCGAAAAGGCTAAAAATTTGACGCCAAACTACGAGAGCTTTTTTGAGCTACACATCGAGCAGGGGCCGCTACTGGATAATGAAAATATCCAAATCGGTGTCGTGAGCGCCATCGCCGCGCCGCACAGATTTAGCGTACGCGTGCAGGGCCAGGCTCAGCACTCCGGCACGACTGCGATGAAGTACCGCCGCGACGCGCTTTGCGCAGCGGCACAGATAGTGCTAGCCGTCGAGAGCGTCGCGCGCGAAAACGCGGCAAACGGCGTGGTGGCAACCGTGGGCAACTGCACGGTAAAACCAGGCGTCATGAACGTAGTACCGGGCGAAACGACGCTGCTAATCGACCTGCGCGGTATCAACCTGCGCACGCGCGAGGCGGCCTACGAGCAGATCCTGGCCGAAATATCTCGCATCGAAACACAGCGCGGCGTCAAATGCGAGATCAAGCAGCTAGCATTCGACGAGCCGTGCGCGTTGGACGGCCGCCTCATCGAGCTAATCGCCAAAAAAGCCGAGCAGCTCGGGCTTAGCTTTGAAATCATGCCAAGCGGTGCGGGGCACGACGCTATGCATATGAGTGCGCTCTGTCCGACGGCAATGATCTTCATCCCGTCCAAAGACGGCATCAGCCACAATCCGGCGGAATTTTCCAGCTGGAGCGATATCGCTAACGGCGTAAATTTGCTAAAAAGCGCGGTTTTAGAAACGGCGGGGAGAGCTTGAGCCTAAGGCTAAATTCGGCGGGCGGCGAAAACTAGGCAAAGTCGGCTTAAATTTGCATTTGGCGCAAAACGTCGCCTTAAGTTTCGGTTTAAATTTCGCTCGCTTTTTCGGCGACTCGGCGACTAAATTTGGATTTTTTACGAATTCTGCGGATGATTTAGCCCTAAAACGGACTAAATTTAAAATATGGTATAGTCATTTTCGCTCTTTGGGTATGTCTTATATGATATTCCGGCGCTAGGCGATCTTGCCGTCCTTGAAGCAAAATATATCCATAGCTGAGCGTCCGCGGTCATTCGCGTTTAGCTTGAAGCGGCTGCGGTGAAGACCGCCGCCCGTGCCGATAGTTTGATCTGCGTGCTGCTTTGCATTTGCGCGGGTTGCGCCGCATAGACCTGCGACAAACTCGCCGCTTTAGTTTAAAATTTGCAGTAAATTTTAGAAGCGAAGCATTGTAGTTAAAAACAAGCGTAAGCTCAATAGTTGCGGCCAAGCGCTTTGTTTTTGAGTTAAAGCGTAAATTAAATTTAGCCGACCGACTCGGCCGACTAAATTTTATCGCAAAACTACAACTCCGCGTTAGCCGCGGTTATATCGTAGTTGTTTTGAAAGCCGCTATTGGTATTTACGACGCCTAGCAGCTTGATGTCGCCCTGGTCTAGCTTGCCGTTGCCGTCGTCTTCGATCTTATAGACGTAGTTATAGGAGTACGAGTTGCCCTCTTGCTTGAGGTTTTTAGCGATGAGTAGGGCTTTTGCGCCTTTTTCAAACGACTCTTCAAATACCTTTTTAAGCGCGTCTAGCTCGCTATTTGCGCCGCCGCCTTGATTTGACGGCGTAAAGCTTAGCTCGGCTTTATAGATTTTGCCGTCTTGTAGCGTCGCTTTTTGCCCGTTTGCGTTTAGGTTAAACTCGTCCGCACTTAGCTGCTTACCATCAAATACCTTTGAAAAATCAAGCTTATCGTCTGCGCCGAATTTCTCCAGCTGCCAGTTTTTCTCGTCTTTATCTATAGTAAAGATATATTTGCCACCGTCTGCGCTCACGGTTTTGCCGTCCTTTAGCGCCTCGCTTATTTTTAACGTTTGGCTAGGGGCAAATTTGCCTTTTAGCTCGCCTAACTGCAAGGCGGTTAAATTTATAGGCTTATCGTCGCTGCTGCCAATGCTTGCTATTTTGTCTTTGTTTGAGATTAAATTCGTCAAATTTTGCTTTATGTTTTCCGCCGTATCTAGCAAATTTAGCCCGCCGGCGCCTTTTGTCGCTTCGGTCGCAAACTGCGCCGCACTAAGGCTTTTTGACGCGGCCGCTAGTACGATGTTATCCGCGCTAAGATTAAAGTCGCGGTGCGCGCTAACGGAGCCTATATATTTTACCTCATCCTTAGTTATTACGTTATCGCCGTTATTTTCGACCTTATATATCTCAAAACCGCTGTAAGTTTTAGCTAGGATTATAGATTTTTCGTTACCCGCGGCTTTGGTTAAAAACGCCTTGCCTTCGCCGAAAATCTTATCAAACCCGGACGCAAAGCCTGCCGACATACCGCTAACGTAGTAAATTTTGCCGTCTTGTAGCTGCGTTTGCGCGTCTGCGGCTACGTTTAGATCGCCGATAGACGTTACGTTAGAAGCTAACCTGGAGAAATCAAGCTTGTCGCCGTTAGATAAGGCATTTATAACGACTCTAGACGCGTCTTGCTTAAAGGTAAAGGTTTCTTTGGCGTCGCTTGCGTAGACTGAGCCTGTTACGTTTGTTATTTTTAGATTATCGTCTGCGGCAAATTTAAAAGTTTCAAACGTATCTTTATCAAGTTCTAAAACGTCGTCTCCTTGCACGTCGATCTGTTTTTTGGCATTGCCGGCGCCAAAAGACAGCCCCGCAAAGGCCTTTAGCAGCTTTGAACCGTCCGCGTTTAGCTCTTGCGCGCTTTGCTTTAGCGTGATTTGCGTGCCGTATTTAGTATGCAAATTTAGATCGCCAAGCTTAGCCAGCTCTTCTACGTCGCTTGCGCTAAGTTCGATGTTTTTATCGCTTAAATTTAGCGTTTCTATCTTTGAAACGTCCGCCGTCTTTAAAAATTTCATGATTTTTTTAAAGTCGTCTGCGATATCGAATTTTCCTTTTCCGGCGAGTTTGGCGGCAAATTTAGCGTATTCGTCTACGCTTACTTCTAACGATCTATTGATTTCAAAGCTATCTACCTTGTCGCTTAGCAAAGCATCCTTATCGTTTGAGCTAACGCCAGTTAGTTTTATGTTATCGTTAGCATCAAATTTATCTGCGCCGATTTTATTAAAATTCGCGGCCGAGATTTTTAGCTCCGCGCCGTCTGAGGTTTTTATGGATTTTATCTTTTCGCCGAAATAATTAAGCCTGTTTTCTACTGCGTTTTGTAAATTATTCGCGCTATCTTCGATCTCTAGGGCGCCGTTTGCGATTTTATAGCTTGAGAGCTTGTCGCTAGATAAAAAGCCTTTGCCGAAAATTTCGTAAAAATCAGCCACGCTTAGCTTTTGCGTATTAGCTATCGCGCCGTCTTTTAGCTTGTCGCTAAACGCGCCTAAAGCTTTTAGAGACTCTTTACTAAACGCGTCTTTATCAGTTAGCGTTACGGCCGAATTTGCGATTTTATCCGCAGCCTCTTTGTTGAGCGACGTTAGTTCGGCTACGCTTAGAACGGCCGATTTTACTGCGCCGTTAGCAAATTTAGCGGCATTTTGAGCTAACGTTTGTAGCTGGGCGTTTGTTAGCGCGCTATCTTTGCTAAGCTCTACCGCGCCGTCTGCGATCCTATCTTTTAGCGCGCCGCTTAATATCTCCTTAGCTTTTTCAAAGCTTGCGACTAAAGATTTTATATCACCGTTTTGCTTGAGCTCAAATTTAACTCCGCCAGTAGTTATGTTTGAGTACGCGTTAGGTAGGATTTTATCTCCTAGCTTGCCGGATAAAAACGACTCTTTGGTTATGTTTTTGGCTCCGTCTAAATTTAGCGAGCCTAGATACTGTGCGCCGTTTTCAAACGTAAAATCATCGCTTGATATCTTTGCGACGTTGCCTTTGTCGAAAAACTCGTAAGTCGTATCGCCGCTTTTTAGCGCGTCGCCTTTTTGCGAATTTGAGCTTAAGCTTTGTTCGTCGTAGGCCTTTACCGCGTCTTTGGATTGCGCTTTTTTCGCAGACCTAAAGGTATAAACGTCGCCGTTAGCGAATTTAACGGCCTTTATGTTTAGCGCATCCGCGTCTAAAGACTTGGTAGCTTGCGCGTCTTGATAAAATTTGCCCTCTTTTTTATAGACGTTTTCCGTGCCGTCTAACTTAAGAGCGGGCGCGTCGTCAAAGAGCTTGGTAAAGCCCTGCGCGTCGGTTGCCTTGATGGCGCCGTCGGCTAAAACGTTTTGCTTTAGCGTAAAGGCTCCGTCTTTTGCGGCCTTATCGATGCTAACGCCTTTAAATACGATCTTTAAATCATCCGAGTTGCTAAAGCCCGCGTTTTTGCCGTTAGCGTAGAGGATAGTATCGTCGCCGTCTTTGATAAACTGCTTTGAGCCCGCTTGCAGCCCATCCTCGTTTTGAGCCTGCGTAAGCGAGTCTGCACCTCCTGCAAATTTAACCTTGTCGCCCGGTTTTGCACCCTCTATGACGACGGTGCCGGTGTGAGAGTTAAAATGCGGAACGGCCTCTTTATTTGTAACGTAATAAGTCGTTTGTCCGTCTTTTACGAGCTTATAAACCATACCGCCCGCGCCTTTATCTACTTTTTGCGCGCTGACGCCATCCGTCGTGCCCTCTACCAGGCCAAACGGCCGCTCGAAAAAGCCGTTGTCGTTAAATTTAACGCCCGATCTAGGCTGGAGGCTGTGGCTGTAAGGGACGCCGTTTTCTTGATCTTTGGCGCTAAATTTGTGTCCGTCTTTGGTAAATGCGCCAAGTATCGCCGTGCCTTTTTCCGCCTCCAAGCTATCGCCCGTCGGGAAGTTTTTTACCGTATAAACGTCGGCTTTTAGCGTCTTGCCCTCGGCTGTTTTAACCGCGCCGTTTTGGACCGATAAATTTATCTTTTGATCGGCGCTTAAATTTACTCCGTCGTTATCCGCGCTTCTTATGCTTACGAAGTATTTTTTGCCGCCGTATTCTATCTTTGCCGAGTAGCCGATGACCTCGGACGATGAGGCGGATGCTAGCATCTGTTTTAGCGCGCCCTCTACGCCGTCGTTTGGAGTAGGCTGAGGTTGCGGCTTGGGATCTGGAGTCGGGGTCGGTTTGGGACCTGGCTGAGGTTTTGGATCGGGTGCAGGAGACGGCTTAGGATCCGGCGTAGGGGCGGGTTTTGGAGCGAGTTCTTTTGAGATTTCATCCTCCGTTTTGCCGGTTACGCCGGAGATGATTTTTACCTTAGAGTTGGCATCTAGCGCTGCGTCTAACTTCGCCTCGTCTACGGTCAAATTTAAGCTTTTAGCGCCCGCTAGCACGGCGCTTTTGATGTCGCTTGCGTTTGAGTGGGGCGTAATGGTTTTATTTATCTGGATAAAAGCTTTTAATTGCTCTTTTATATCGCCGCCGTTTGGAACGTCTTTAATGAGGTCGGCTACGACGTTTGAGGCGATTATCTTGTTTATCAAGAGATTATGCGCGTTTTTCGTAGCTTCGTCGGCGGCATTTGAGTGAACGGGGTCGCAAGCGGCCTTTAGCATATCGGCCGCGACCTTTCCTCTATCTTCGCCGTCGTTTAGCTTTTTCATCCAGCCGGCTTTGCCCTCTTTGTCTAGATTAGCTCCGCCTTTGCCAAATACGTTAGCGTATATATGCTCGACGAAATTTGCGTTTTCGTTTACGCTATCGCCGAAAAACTCTTTTGCCGCTACGGTGTCTAGCATCGTGTTTGCGATAGTAGAAACGCTTAAATTTTGCGTATTTGCAGCACCCAGCCAAGCCTTACTGCCCGCGCCTTCGCTCGATCTGCCGAAGAGTCCGACGTAAAGCGCAGAAATTTGCGTCTGAGTTATATTCATAACGATCTCCTAGATTTAGATTAAAAATATAGGAAATTGTAACAAATTTAACTGAAATCAATTCTTAAAATTACAGCAAAAATATATAAAATAGAAATTACATTAAAATTTTAAGTTTTCTAAAATAAATTCGGCTCTCTTACATAGTTTTTCTGTTCGTATTCCTTGCCCGCATCGTGGTCTTTTAGGAGTTTAACCACGACGGGGCTTAGCGCGATGATGGCGATTAAATTCGGCAGTACCATAAGTCCGTTAAACATATCCGCTAGCTCCCAGACGAAATTTATCTTAAGCAAACTGCCTAAAAATATAAACCCGACAACCAAAATTTGCAAGACGCGCACGAATTTAGCGCCGAAAAGATAGCGAACGTTTATCTCGGCAAAATAATACCATCCAAGTATCGTCGTAAACGCAAAGAAAAACAAGCAAACCGCCACAAAGCTATATCCGCCCGTATGCCCCAAAACATGCGAGGAAAAAGCCTCCTGAACGAGTGCGATACCAGTTAGCACGGCTTTGCCGTTTTCAAAACGTATCACGTCCGCGCTTAGCACGACAAAAACCGTGATATTTAGCACGATAAAGGTATCTACAAACACGCTCATGATACCTAGCACCGCCTGATCTACCGGGTGTTTGACGTTAGCTGCGGCGTGCGCGTGAGGGGTAGAGCCCATGCCGGCTTCATTTGAAAACAGCCCGCGCGCGATACCGTATCTCATCGCCGTAGCTATCGTAGCCCCTGTCGCGCCGCCCCAGGCTGCGGACGGATTAAATGCGGCCTCGAATATAAGCGCTATGACGCCGGGAATTTTATCAAGATTAAAGCAAATGATCACAAGTCCGACCGCGACGTAGAGGATCGCCATTAGCGGCACGATTTTTTCTGCTACGCGCGCGATGGCCTTGACGCCGCCGATAAAAATCATGGCGCAAATCGCCGCTAAAAACAGCCCGCTAGCCCAGTTTGGTATACCAAACGCCCCCTTAAAGCCGTCCGAGATCGAGTTAGCTTGAACCATATTTCCCATAAATCCCAGCGCCAAAATGATCGCTAGCGCAAAAAACGCCGCCAGGGCTTTGGCGTAGCGGCTCTTTAGTCCGCGGCTGATATAAAACGCAGGCCCGCCGATCACGTGACCGCTATCGTCCTTGGCGCGGTAAATTTGCGCGAGGCAGATCTCGGCAAAATTCGTCGCCATGCCCAAAAATGCCGCGCACCACATCCAAAATATCGCGCCCGGACCGCCCATTATAAGCGCGGTCGTGGCACCCACGAGGTTGCCCGTGCCCACCTGCGCCGCGACGGCCGTAGCGACTGCTTGAAACGAGCTCATACCCGATTTTCCCGCTGCCTCGCCGTGTAGCGAAAAGTTGCCGAACAGCCCGTAAAGCCCCGCTTTAAATTTAAAAATCTGTACGAAGCGAAGCCTAATCGTGAAGTAAAGCCCCGTGCCGCAAAGCAGCGCGATGAGGAAATACGGCCCCCAAAGGAATGAATTTACGGAGCTTACGATATCGGTGAGCATGGATTTTGCCTTTAAATATTTAAAATTTTTCAAGTATATTTAAAAAAAAATAAAATTAGAATAAATAAGAAAAATTTTTTAGCTTGGCTTAAAATTTTGTGCCGACTTTCGGCTTACTAGCGACAAGCGCGTTCTTGCTGGCTAGGTTTTACGGTAGATTTTTTGCGCTCTAAGGCGTTTTTGATTGACAATTTCTAAATTTATCCCGCAATGAGGGCTTAGCAGGGCTAAAATTTTTAAATTTTTTACGCATTTTTAGGCGGCTTTTATGAGCGATTCGCTGTTTTTCCTGCACGGACGTAGCGCGGCGAAACGTATTTGACTCTTGGTTTTACTAAAACTTTATCAAACGCGCTTAAAAGGCTTTGGCGCTAAATCGCTTAGCCGTCTTTGCTAAATTTGCCCGCCTTTTGCTTGATTAGGTTAAATTTACCGCTTTGCGCCGATTTTTATAAAATTAGGCAAGCCAGCAACGCCTCGCGGACTACCGACGGGTTGCTTTCGGGTTTAAATTTAACGGCAAATTTTACTTCTACCACACGAATTTAACGCTACCTTATAGGCTTAAACCGCGTAAAATCCTCGACGGTCGCGTCAAGAGTCGCACGCGAATAAAGCAAATCATCATCTTAAAAGCCTTGCTTCCAAAGCCCCCGCCATTTTCGTCGCTTTACGGCCATAATAGATATGTTTTGGGCTAGCATATCAGCAAAACTACCCAGTGGTGCGGCGTGACCAGTAAGACGCGCCCCATATCTTTAAAATTTGCGATGTACGCTAAATTTTGCTCTTTTATCTACGCTTCTTTTAATTTTACTCTTATGCTTGCCGTAAATTAAATTTGACGGAGTAAAGCCTAAATTTAGCCTTTTGATTTGATTTTAACCAGCCACTCGTCCAGCGTTTTTTCAAATCCGATGCCGTTGCTTTCGTAAAATTTAAGCGGTTTTTCGAGGTATTTTTGCTCTACCCAGCCGCCAAAGTCGTGCGGATACAGATAGTCCTTGGCTTCGGGCGCGGTGTTGATGAGATATGGCGGGATGGCTAGCGGCGGCTCGTTTTTTACATAGGCTAACGCGGCGTTTATGGCCTTGTAGCTGGAGTTTGACTTTGGCGAGTGAGCCAGATACATCGCGCACTGAGCGAGGATTATACGCGCTTCGGGAAAGCCGATCTTGCTAACGGCGGCAAGCGCGTTAGCGGCTAAATTTAACGCGTTAGGGTTGGCGTTACCGATGTCCTCGCTAGCAAATATCGCCATCCTTCGCGCGATAAAATCAGCGCTCTCGCCCGCATCTATAAGCCGCGCTAGATAGTACATAACGGCGTTTTCATCGCTTCCCCGCAGGCTTTTTATAAATGCGCTTGCCAGCCCATAGTGTACGTCGTCCTCGCTAACGCCTTCGCTAACGGCGTTAGCTCGCAGCGTTTTTAAATTCTCTAACGTTATTTTTTTATCCAGACTCACGGCAAACTCGAGCAAATTTAGCAGTCCGCGCGCGTCTCCGCCGCTACTTTTTATGAGATAGGCCTTGGCATCGTCTGAGATGTCAAATTTAACCTCGCCCCTCACGCGCTCAAGCAGTTTTTCAAAATCCTCGCTCGCAAGCGGTTTAAACTCAAAGAGCATCGAGCGGCTACGGATACCCGAGCTTAGCGTGAAATATGGATTTTCCGTGCTGGCTCCGATGATGGCGGCGCGGTAGTTTTCCATCGGGATTAACAAGGCTTCTTGCTGCGTTTTGCTGAGGCGGTGGATCTCGTCGATGAAAAATAGTGGCTTAGAAAGCGCGTTTTCGTGGTTTTTTAGGATTTTGCGAAACTCCTCGATTTTGAGATTTCCGCCGTCAAATTCGTAAAAATCATACTCCATCGACCGCGCGACGACGCGAGCAAAACTCGTCTTGCCGCAGCCTGCAGGCCCGTAAAATATACTGTGCGGGATTTTTTTGTTTTCGATAAATTTTTTAAAAATGCCCACCAGCTCGCGCTGTCCGCAGATCTCGTCTAGGCTCGTCGGACGAAATTTCAAGGCGAAATTTTGCAAATTTGCTCCTTTTAAATTTTAGACATTATAGTCAAATTTAAATTAAGAAGCGGATTTGCGGGAGCGGGCGGGTTAAATTTAGCTCCGCGCCTGTGCTGCTTTGTTGCGCTACGACTTAAATTTACCTTTTTGGGTCTTTTAACGCCGCGCCTACGCCGATTTTAGCGCCGACAAAGAGCGCGAAGCCGAAAAAATAAATTTATTTTTAAATATTTGTTTTAAAAAAGAGGCTATAATGCCCGTCTATTTCAAACAAGGAGACATAATGAAAAAGTCATTATTAGTAGTTGCCGCTCTTGGCATAATGGGCGTTAGCGCGTCTGCAGCGGAGCTTTCGCCTGCATGCGAGGAGTATTTTAAACTAGTTGACGAGTTCGTCGAAAAAACAAAAGACAATCCGCAAATGGCGGCTATGAAATCGACTTACGAAGATCAAAAAAATCAATTCGCCGCGCTACCTAAAGATGCCCAAGAAGCGGCTTGCAAACCTGCTATCGATCAAATGAAGCAAGTTATTGCAACTCTACCTAAATGATTTTTCCCCTCCTTTTGGAGGGAAACCCCTTTAAAAACATACAATTTTTTATATAATTTTCACCGCACCAAATTCGCTAAATTTGCCCTTTTAGGTTTCGTAGCGGATGAGGCAAATTTAACCGATATTTTTACTCGTTTTTCAAAGCCGACTTACCGAGCGGCATTTAAATTCGCTCCGTTTTAAGCCCAAAACGCAAATTTAAGGCTAAAATTTAGCCGATTTAGCGCGGGTTAGTCGCGAATAATCTTTGCTTTTGCGGTTAGGCTTGCGATTTTTAGCTCGTAGATATTCATGGCCTTTAGCCCGTGAGCCGCGGCAACATCAAAGGTTCGCATATACTTTGGCGTGTATTTTTCGCTAAGCAGCCGTAGCGCGTGCAGTCTTGTCGCCTCGTCCGTCACGATATAAGCTTTAGTCTCTGCGATAGCGGATTTGTATTCGGTCGTAAAAACCTTCGCGCCAAGCGCCTTGCCGTCGTCTTTTATCACGTCTAGCTGCTCGTCCGTCAAAATCGGCACCCGCGCGTAGCTCACGCAAACCAGAGTCACGTTTCTACCGTCATTTAGCAGCTTTGCCTTAGAGCCTGCGGGCGCGCCGTGCAAAAATATGCTCCCTCCCTCGCGCACGACCGAGATCGGCACGCTAAAAATTTCGCCCTCGTCCGTAATGCAAGAAATCGTGCCGTATTCGCACGCATCGATGATCTCAAGCCCTTCTTGCGCAGTTAGTTCTCTATCTTTTCGTCTCATTTTTCCCCTTTAAATTTTTAGAGATTATAAAATTTTAACCCTAAAAAAGTGTATAATCAGGCAAAATTTAAAGGACGGCGATGAGAAAAATATTAATATTTTGCACTCTTAGCGCGCTGGCTTTGGGCGCTCAAAACGCGTGCGAGGAGTACGTGAAGCAAAGCAAAATTTATCTAAACGAGCTTTATGAAATGAAAGCCAAACAACTAGAAAACGATCCGCAAGCATTTAGGCTGTTTGAGCTTAAATTTAGCGAGCTGCAAAAGGCGCAAGCGGGACAAGAGGCTTTAATCAAACAAAACGGCGACGAAAAATTTTGCGAGCGCGAATCGGCTC
>CAUSIL010000044.1:0-11398 GCA_963531395.1 uncultured Campylobacter sp. | reverse complement strand
TTTTCCGGATAAACTACCAAATTTGCGATCAAATTCGTAATGCGCGCGAGCATAAAATCGGCCGTGATGAAGGCGTCGGGCAGGATAAATCGCTCGACCGAGCTGTGGCTGATGTCGCGTTCGTGCCAGAGCGCGACGTTTTCGAGCGCAGGCGTCACGTATGAGCGCAGCATCCTGCAAAGGCCGGTGATGTTTTCGCTAAGCACGGGATTGCGCTTGTGCGGCATCGCGCTAGAGCCCTTTTGACCGGGGCTAAAGTACTCCTCGGCCTCGTAAACTTCCGTCCTTTGGAAGTGGCGCACGGCGACGGCGATCTTTTCGCAGGTGGCGGCTAGGACGGCGATCGCGCTGATGACGTGGGCGTAGCGATCACGCTGGATGACCTGATTTGATGCTGGAGCGGGCTTTAGGCCGAGCTCGGCGCAGGTTAGTTCCTCAAATTCAAGCGGCGCGTGAGCGAAATTTCCCATCGCGCCGCTTAATTTGCCGTAGGCGGCGACCTCTTTGGCGTCTTGCAGTAGCTTTAGCGCGCGCGCGACCTCGTCGTACCAGACCGCAAGAACTAGTCCGAAGGTGATCGGCTCGCCGTGGATGCCGTGGCTGCGGCCGACCATCATCGTGTTTTTGTGCTCCTGCGCTCTGGTTTTGATCGCGCTCATTAGGCCTTTTACATCCTCTATGATGAGCTCCATGCTGCTTTTGATCTGAAGCGCGACGGCGGTGTCGATGCAGTCGCTACTAGTCATGCCGTAGTGCACGAAGCGGCTCTCATCGCCCAGGCTCTCGCTCACGCTCGTTAGAAACGCGATCACGTCATGCTTGGTCGTCTTTTCGATCTCGTCGATGCGTGCTACGTCAAATTTTGCGTTTTTGCAAATTTTCTCGCAGTCCGCATCGCTGATGAAGCCTAGCTTATTCCATGCCTTGACCGCAGCCTTTTCGACTTCCAGCCATGCGCCGTATTTTGCCTGCATATTCCACTTTTGCGCCATCTGTTCGCGCGAATATCTCTCTACCATTTTTAGCCTTTTTTATGCGAATTTTTGTATAATTTTTTAAGGAAAGATTATATAAAAACTGGGCTGAAAAGGCGGTTAGTATCCGCTAAATTTGCCCTTAAATTTTAGATTTAAAGAGCGAAAATTGCCATACATACATAAATTTATCGCGCATGTCAAAGGGCAGAAAGCGTATGAGATTTTACTGCAAAACGGCTATAAAATGCGCGAAGCTCAGCGCCTAATCGACAAAGGCAGGCTTATCTGCGATGATGCGGTAGTCAGCGAGAAAAACGCCTTGCTAAGCGGCGAAATTTGCCTGATAGAGTACGAGACGAATCCGCGCGGGTTAAAGCCGATTTTTGAGTGCGAAAAATTTGCGGTTTTCGATAAGCCCAGCGGCGTGCTCAGTCACCCAAACGGCAGACACTGCGAGTACTCGCTAAATGACGAAATTTGGTCGCTCTACGGCCGTGAGGCATCGGTCGCGCACCGTCTAGACTGCGAAACGAGCGGACTCATCGTCGTGGGCAAGGACAAAAATGCGGTCGTAAATTTGAAAAAACTTTTTGAAAATCGGCGGGTTTATAAAAGCTACGTCGCGCTCGCACAGGGAAAGATAAGCGAAAACTTGCGTATCGAAGCGAATATGGATCTAGCAAACGACTACGACGACGTAAAAATGCGAATGCGAATCTGCGAGAACGGCAAAAGCGCCGTGACGGAGATTTTGCGGATAGAGTATATCGCCGATATCGATGCGACTCTGGTGCGAGCCGTACCGCTCACGGGTAGACAGCATCAAATTCGTTTACATTTGTTCCACGTGGAACATAAGATTTTAGGCGAACCGCTCTATGGCCTCTCGCGACCGCAAATCGAGAAAATTTTAGATAAAGAGATGAGCAAAGCCGAGCGAATTTTAACGACCGGTGCACCGAGATTGCTACTACATTCTGATGAAATTAGTTTTAAATTTGACGGCGTAGAGTACAAAATAAAATCCAAATTTAATGCGAAAGATGAATTTTATAAACTCGTAAAGCATGGATAGATTTTGGGCCGATTTGACAGGCCGTTTTTACGACCGATATTTTATTTTCCGTTCGCTAGGTTTATAAAATCTTGCGGCATAAAAACGGTAAATTTTAGATATGCAACATCTGCCAGCGATAACGTCAAATGCAAAACGATACCGCAAAATTTAGCTGCGATTAGGCACGATATGCTCGCATAAAAAGCTCAAAAGATAAACTAACGTAAATTTCGTTAGTAAATTTGGTCTTGTTAGTTATCGCGCGGTTAAATTTAGACGGCTGGAAACGGGCTTTAGCACCAACCGATTGGATTAAGCGGAGATTTATAGAGAAGAATCACGCAAATTTTATTCAAGGATATTTTTCATGAGTTTTATTAAAAAGACTTTCGGCGGACTTAGCGCGCCTTATTACCTGCGGCAGCTATTTTTCGACTCTATCTTTACGGCTTCGTTTATAGCGCTTATGTATAACGGAGGCGATAAGCGAATTTTTAGCTATATTATCTTTATCGCAAACACCTTTTTGTATCCATATTCTCGCTTTGTTTATGAAAGTATCATAGGCTTCATATTTAGCAAAAACGTCTTTTTTGTAAATGCTCTTTTTCTACTTGTCGCTAAAATCGTGACGATGCTTATTTGTTGGAGTTTTGCTGTTTTTATCGCACCGATTGGGCTTTTATATATATACTTTTATCACACGAAAATAAAACCTTTGACGAGTAAAAATCAATTTGCGCGCGGCGGCCGGGCAAATTTATAGCCAAAGGCTAAAAGCCGAATGCCGTCTCGCCGCTGCCGATTTTTAGGACTTTACCGCCTTGCGTCATCACGCCTAGGCCGTGCTCCATATCCCACGAGCAGCTAAACTCAAAGCCTATTTTCGCGGTTTTGCCACTAAGTAAAATATAGATATTTTGTAGCTCCACAAGCCTGCCAAGCTCGTGAGGCGCGCAGATATTTGGTATAAAATCATTCTTTGTCTCGCTCGGATAGTCGTAAATTTCTTGCCATTTTGGATAATTCTTGAAAATCTCGGTCAGAATTTCGTTTAAAATTTTCTCTTGATTTTGCCTTAAAAAATCAACTGCATTTGAGTGCGTGCGGCTTGGCTCGTATACCTCATCGCCTTTTTTGTTTAGAAACGCGCAACAAAATTTTGCCTCTTGCTCTAAAATTTTACCGAAATGCTCAAGTTCTATCTCAAAGCCAAAATCGTCAAATTCATCTTCACCATACTCTTCTTCTATAAATTCAGGCAGAATTTCAGGATTTGCAAGATAATCTTTAAAAAATTTAGCGATGCGTTCGTCTCCGGCAAAGACATGGTCCCTGTCCGCTTCGTAGCTTTTTTGCAGATATTTTATCGCCGCTTCTTTTTGACCGCAGGCTAGACAGCGCTCGCCCCTATAATAGTCCTTCACGTAGGACGGCCAATCTTTTGCCTTATCGCACTTATACATCTCATCGATCCAGCGCAGGACGTTGGCGCAGTCTTTCAGCTCCTCGTATTCGTCTATCATGCGATGCGCGTAGATGTATGCGTCGTAGATTTTGTATTTTTCCTCGTCTGCTTCCGCCCATTTTGTTTCTATGAAATCCACGATTTGCGCTTTTGTTATCTTTGATTTTTTAAGTAGCGATTTGCTTAAAAATACGTCGATTTCGTCCATTATTTTTTGCGCGTTCATTGTTACTCCGTTATAAATTTCCTACCGATCTGCCTTACGATCTGAAAATAATCGCCGAATTTTTTCTCGATTTTTTTGAAATTTTTTATCTTATACATATCCTTTTTATCGTGATGACAGAGCATCAGATAAGTCGTAAAGTGCAAAATATCTAAAATTTCGGCTCGCAAATTTTTATCTTCTATCTCGGTTTCTAGGCATATTTTTAGAATTTTCTTAAAAATTTTCTTATCAAAACAGCAAAAATCATAGAGCAAAACGAAAAAAGAGTCGTCGTTATTTCTGTCTATTTGCTCTCTTAAAAATGCTATATCATCGGTTTCGTTCATCATAAAAAGCCGTCTTTATGATTAGACCGAGCCCCGCAAAAACCACAACGCAGACGAAAACTATCTGGGATATATCAAGTAGCGTCATTTTGCCGTCTTGGCTAGCGTTTTGCCGCTTGTTTGGTTGTCGCGCTCTTTTAGCTGACCGCACGCCGCGCTGATGTCAAGACCCTTGCTTTGTCTGATAGTGCAGGTCACGCCGTGATCGCGTAAGTACGTTTGAAATGCCTCCATATCGGCCGTGTTCGGGCGTCCGTATTCGCTGCCTTCGTGCGGATTAAAGTAGATCAAATTCACCTTCGCCTTGATGCCGTGCAGTAGCGAAACGAGCTTTTTGGCATCTTTTATGCCGTCGTTCATGTCTTTTATGACGAGGTACTCAAACATCACTCGCTTACGCATATCGATCGGAAAGTCCCTCACTGCCTCCATAACGGACTCGATTTTGTAGGCGTTATTTATCGGCATCAGTTTACTGCGGAGCTCGTTAGTAACGGCGTGCAAAGATATCGCTAACAGCACGCCCAGATCCATCTCTCCCAGCTTTTTTATCTGGCTGCCTAGGCCGCTCGTACTAACGGTCTGGCGGCGCGGCGCGATAGCTAACCCGTCGTTTTCTTTTAAAATTTTTATAGCTTTACTAACGTTTTCTAGGTTATCTAGCGGTTCGCCCATGCCCATGTATACGACGTTTACGCGGCGTTCGTATGGGATTTTATTTTCTCTTTTTATCCACAAAATTTGCCCTACGATCTCGCCCGGCGTTAGGTTTCTCGTTAGTCCGCTCTTACCCGTTAGGCAAAACGAACAGCCCATGCGGCAGCCAACCTGCGAACTAACGCAGATCGTATAACGAGCGTGACGCGCCACCTCGCCGTTTTCATCGCTGAGCTCCTCTTTCATCGGCAGCAGCACGCTTTCTATCCGTAGCCCGTCTCTAAGCTCAAAAAGATATTTGATCGAGCCGTCGCTACTCTGCTCGAATTTGACGCATTTTAGCGGGTCGAGGTAAAACTCCTGCGCCAAATTTGCGCGTAAATCCTTCGGCAAATTTAGCATTTCATCAAAACTCGTTGCGTTTTTTTTGTATAGCCACTCGAAAATTTGCTTCGCGCGAAACGGCGGCGAGAGCTGTTCTTTTAGCTCGTCTAATGTAAAATCAAGCAAATTTCTCAAATGATTTCCTTTTGTTTTAAATATTTTTCGAGCTCTTTTTTGGCTTGCTCGTGGTTTTTTATAAAATCGGCATGTGCGTTTTTATCGCAAAAATTCGTCGCTACGAATATTCCGTAAGCGGGGATTTGAAATTTTTGTGCGACTTTAAGTACGGCAAAAAACTCCATATTTTCTAAAAGATATCCGCGCTCAAAAAGCTTGTGGGCTAAATTTTGATCGGTGGTGATGAAATTTGAGGAATTTACCTTACATGTTCCACGTGGAACAACAGAAGCGATTTCACTCTCTATCGGCGAATAGCTCTTGTTTTCTAGGCTCGAAATTTCGATATTTGTGGCGAGCGAGCTCTCGTAAATTTCAAAAATCTGACCATCCTTGTAAATTCCTGTCGAGCCTATAAAAATGATTTCACTCGGCAGTGCGTTTAAAATTTTATCCGGATTTTGTGAAGTTTTCGCGCTTTGCAAAATAGGCGAATCTATCAAATTTAGCCTCTCGTCAAGTTGTCTATCAGCCGTCAAATTTTGCTCGTATCTACCGCAACCATCAACCATATTTTGCAAAAGCGCCGCCAAATTTATGCTCATATCCACTAGCCCGACGCCCATCGGTAGTGCGAAGGGAAATATCTCGTTTCGTCCCGCTGAAATAATCACGCCCTGCTCTCTTGCGCACTAAATTTGAACTCAAATTTCACAGTCTGACCTCAATGCCGTTTTGTCTGAGGTATGTTTTAAGCGCCCTAATCTCGATCTCTCTAAAGTGAAAGATTGACGCCGCTAGGCATGCGTCCGCGCCTGCTAAAAACGCGTCCCTAAAGTGCTCCATTTTGCCCGCGCCGCCGCTTGCGATCACGGGGATATCAAGCTCGCTAAAAATTCGCGTTAAATTTAACTCAAAGCCGTTTTTAACGCCGTCGCAATCCATCGACGTGAGTAAAATTTCGCCCGCACCGCGCTCCTGCGCCTCTTTTGCCCAGGCAAGCGCATCCCTGCCGGTATCCAGCCTGCCGCCATTTATAAACACGCTATATCCCTCGCCCGTCCTCTTTGCATCAATCGCGACCAAGACGCACTGCGAGCCGAATTTATTCGCCGCTTCGTCTATCAAATTCGGATTTTTTATTGCGGCCGAGTTGAGGCTTATTTTGTCGCAACCGACGTTTAGTAGGCGCGAGATATCGTCAATCGTGCGTATCCCGCCGCCCACGGTCAGCGGGATAAAAAGCTCGCGCGCGACCCGCTCTACGACGTCCACGATCGTATCGCGCTCAAGGTGCGACGCCGTGATGTCGAGGAAGCACAGCTCATCCGCGCCCTCCTCGTTGTAGCGTTTGGCTATCTCGACCGGATCGCCCGCATCCACGAGACCTACGAAATTTACGCCCTTTACCACTCGTCCGTCTTTGACGTCTAGGCATGGGATTATGCGTTTTGCAAAATGATTCATCGCTCTTCTTTAGCTAAAATTTGGCTTTATTTTAGCTAAATTTGACTTATCTAATCATTACATAAGATATTTTTGGGTAAAATCGGCGAAATTTAGGAAAAAAATGGAAAATATTAAAGCAAAAAAATGCTTCGGGCAAAATTTTTTACACGACGAAGCGACGCTAAACAAAATCATCCAAGCGATTCCCAAAGATACGCAAAATATCGTTGAAATTGGGCCTGGCTTAGGTGATTTGACATTTAGAATTTTGCGGATTTGCGGCGTAACTAGCTATGAGATAGATACCGAGCTTTTTGCGTTGCTGCAGAAAAAATTCGCAAACGAAATTCAAAACGGACGATTGAAACTTTTTTGCAAAGACGCGCTGGATCAGTGGAGCGAAGACGGCCTGAGCGATGAGCCGTATTTTTTAGCGGCAAACCTGCCCTACTACGTCGCTACGAAGATGATCCTAAATGCGATCGAAGACGAGAAATGTCGCGGCTTAGTCGTGATGATACAAAAGGAAGTCGCGCTCAAATTTAGCGTAAAAAGCGGCGATAGAGATTTTAGCTCTTTGGCGATTTTAGCCTCGCTTCAAGGCGGCTGCGAGCTACTTTTTGACGTGGATGCGAGCTGCTTTAACCCGCCGCCGAAGGTGACTTCTTCGGTTATAAAACTGCAAAAAAGTAAAAATTTAATAGGCAAAACCGGAGTATTTGAGAGTAAATTTGAATACGAAAAATTTAAAACTTACCTCAAAATCGCCTTTAGCGCGCCTAGAAAAACGCTAATGAAAAATTTGAGTTCAAGCTATAAAAAGCCTGAAATCGAGCGAATTTTCAGTCTGCTAAATTTGAGCGCAAATATCCGTCCGCACGAGCTAAATGTCGATCTTTATTTAGAAGTATTTAAAAATTTAAAGGAAGATAATGAACGACAAAAACGAAGAAAAAGCGGTGGTCTCTCAGGGCAAGAGCAATAAAAAGCGCAGATTTCGCCCGAGAAATAAAAATAAACAAGAAAATTTAGATCAAAACGCGCAAAACGGCGAACAAAAAGCTAGTCAAAGCGTGATAGATAAT
Source organism: uncultured Campylobacter sp. (assembly GCA_963531395.1). Lineage (GTDB taxonomy): Bacteria > Campylobacterota > Campylobacteria > Campylobacterales > Campylobacteraceae > Campylobacter_A. Next base: position 3,649 of record CAUSIL010000044.1, on the reverse strand, counting down.
TTCTTTTTAGAGCCTTTTGACGGCGGCGAACAGCACGCCCAAAACGGCGAGCAAGCTAACGCTAACAAACAAAACGGTAAAAGAAATCGCAGTAAAAACAATAAACAAAACTCCCAAAACGGCACGCAAGGCGAAAATAAAAACGCTAACAAGCAAGCCGCTAACGCCGAAAATCAAACAGCAGAAGCTAAGCCTAAAAAACAGCGAAAGCCTAAGAAAAATTTACCAGCCAAGCTAAACGGAAACGAGCAATGGCAGCAAGATATAGCTAGTGCTATGGAGGCAAACAAAGCCGTCCACGAACTACGCCTCGAGCCGATGAAATACCTAAACTCGACCGATCACAGGATCCGCGTCACGCCTCTTGGCGGACTGGGCGAGATCGGCGGAAATATGACGATATTTGAGACCGACACGAGCGCGATCATCGTGGATATCGGTATGAGCTTTCCTAGCGAGAGTATGCACGGCGTGGATATCCTTATTCCCGACTTTGACTACGTACGCAAGATAAAAGACAAGATAAAAGGCGTCGTCATCACGCACGCACACGAGGATCACATCGGCGCGGTGCCCTACTTTTATAAAGAGTTTAAATTTCCGATTTATGCTACGCCGTTACCGCTCGGTATGATAAATAATAAATTTGAAGAGCACGGGCTAAAGCAGGAGCGTTCGCTTTTCCGCTCGGTAGAAAAGCGCAAGCCGTATTTGATAGGGGATTTTGAGGTCGAGTGGATACATATCACCCACTCTATCATCGACGCTAGCGCACTTGCCATCACGACAAAGGCGGGCACCATCATCCACACTGGCGACTTTAAGATCGACCATACGCCGATCGACGGCTACCCGACAGACCTTGGCAGACTCGCATATTACGGCGAGCGCGGCGTACTGTGCCTCATGAGCGATAGCACGAACAGCTACAGAGAGGGCTTTACTAAAAGCGAAAGTAGCGTGGGCAAGACCTTTGATGCGATATTTTCTAAAGCCAAAGGTCGCGTGATAATGAGCACGTTTAGCTCCAACATCCACCGCGTCTATCAGGCGATCGACTGGGGGCTAAAATACAACCGCAAGGTCTGCGTCATCGGCCGCAGCATGGAGCGCAACCTCTACACGGCGATGGAGCTTGGCTACATCAAACTTGATAAGAAAATTTTTATCGACGCTAACGAAGTCGGCAAATTTAAAGATAACGAAGTGCTGATCGTCACCACCGGCTCTCAGGGCGAGACGATGAGCGCGCTGTACCGAATGGCTACTGACGAGCACAAATATATAAAGATAAAGCCGACCGATCAGATCATCATCAGCTCAAAAGCGATCCCCGGCAATGAAAGTAGCGTCTCGACGGTGCTAAATTTCCTCATCAAATCAGGCGCTAGCGTCGCATATCAGGACTTCAGCGAGATACACGTGAGCGGCCACGCGGCGCAAGAGGAGCAAAAACTGATGCTACGCCTAATAAAACCTAAATTTTTCCTCCCGGTCCACGGCGAGTACAATCACATCGCAAAGCATAAAGAAACAGCCGTAGCCTGCGGCGTGGACGAGCGAAACATCTATCTGATGAGCGACGGCGATCAGATGGAAATTTGCCAAAAGTACATGAAGCGCGCCAAGACCGTAAAAACGGGCAAGGTATTTATCGATAACCAAATCAACAAGCAAATTTCAGACGACGTCGTGATCGATAGGCAAAATTTGGCTGAAGCCGGCGTCGTGATGATCATCGCGCAAATTTCCCGCCACGGCGCTAAGCTCATAAATAAACCTCGCGTTATCAGCTACGGACTTGTGGGCGATAAGCAAGACGGCGAGTTTAGAAAAGAGATGGAGGGCGTGCTGGAGCAGTATTTAAGCAACGTCAAAGAGGAGCTTTTAAAAGATGGCAGGATGCTCGAGGGGCAGGTGCGCCAGGTCATCCGAAAACACATCTTTAGAAAAGTCAAAAAATACCCGACCATCGTGCCGATCATATACCTGATGTAAGAGCGCAAAATGAGCGATACAATCAAAATAGCCGCTAACGTGCTAAAAACGGAAGCTAACGAGCTAACGAGAAATGCCGAGATTTTAGACGGCGAATTTGAAAAAGCGGTTGAGGTTCTATACAAAACCAAAGGCAAAGTCGTAGTCACGGGCGTGGGAAAGAGCGGACACGTGGGCGCCAAGATCGCTGCGACGCTTGCTAGCACAGGCACGCCTAGCTTTTTCATGCATCCGACCGAGGCGATGCACGGCGATTTGGGTATGATCGGCAAGGACGATACGCTGCTAGCTATCAGCTTTAGCGGCGAGAGCGAGGAGCTAACCAAAATCCTGCCTCACGTGCAGCGTTTCGGCGTACCGATAGTTGCCATGGCGAGGGATAAATTTAGCACGCTAGGCAAATTTAGCAACGCGTTTGTGAAGCTTGACGTTAGCAAGGAGGCCTGCCCGCTGGACGCCGCGCCGACTAGCTCGACGACGCTAACGTTAGCCTTAGGCGATGCGTTAGCCGTTTGTCTGATGGAAAAGCGCGGATTTAAAAAAGAGGATTTTGCAAATTTTCATCCAGGCGGAAGTCTCGGCAAGAGGCTATTTTTAAAGGTAAAAGACGTGATGAGAAGCGAAAATTTACCGATAGTACGCTGGAGTGCGAGCTTAAAGCAGGCGATCGACACTATGACGCACGGCAAACTCGGCACCGTCCTTATCGTAGATAAAGACGGCGTTTTGGACGCGATTTTAAGCGACGGAGACCTTAGGCGCGCACTTATGAGAGAAGACTTTGATCTAAACGATGCCGCGATCAAATACGCGACGCTAAAGCCAAAAGAGCTAAACGATAAAGAGATGTTAGCGATCGATGCGTTAGCACTCATCGAGCACTACAAGATCCAACTCCTAGCCGTCGTGGAAAACGGCGTACCCATCGGCGTTCTGCACATCCACGACCTTGCAAATTTAGGACTATAAAATGCAAAAAAACAGACTAAATAAATTTATATCGCATAATACGAGTTATTCGCGTAGAGAGGCCGACGAGCTCATAAAGCAGGGCAAAGTAAGCGTAAACGGCCGCGTCGTTAGCGAGCTGGCTACTAGCGTTAGCGACGAGGATAAAGTAAAGATAAACGGCCGAATAGTGAGGCTAAAAAAAGAATTTACGGTGATCGTTTATCACAAACAAAAAGGCGAGCTAGTTAGTAAAAAAGACGACCGCGGACGCAAAACCATCTATGATAGTTTGGACCGACAGTTTGCTAAATTTGTTAGTATCGGGCGACTTGACTACGCTAGCGAGGGACTTCTTTTGCTAACAGACGCTCCGGCGATCGCGACTGCGCTGATGAACAGCGACGTAGAGCGCGAATACTATCTGAAAGTAAAGGGCGAGATAACGCCTGAGGTGATAACGGCGATGAACGAGGGCTTTTTTGCTGCGGACGCTACTAAGGGCGCACATGCTAAAACCACTATAAAATCGATGGAATTTAAGCCGTTTTTGGACTATAAAATTTTTGGCTCAAGCGGCGGCTTTACAAAGCTAAAAGTCGTAATAAACGAGGGACAAAACCGCGAACTACGCCGCTTTTTCGGCTATTTTGACCTTGAGGTAATGGATCTAAAACGTGTTAGCTTCGGTCGCGTAGTTCTT
>CAUSIL010000043.1:0-11448 GCA_963531395.1 uncultured Campylobacter sp. | reverse complement strand
ATTTCGTTGTCCAGCGCAAATTTGAGTTCGTCGTCGCGCTTACCCACGCCGCTTAGGATGATCTGGTAGTTTTTAGCTCCAGCTAGCAGTGCGCGCTTAACTTCGCCTACGCTCACGCAGTCAAATCCGGCTCCAAGCCCGGCTAAAAATTTCAAAACGCTTAAATTTGAGTTTGCCTTAACGGCGTAGCATACGAGAGATTTTCTAGCGTGAAAGGCGTTTTTTAGCGCTTCGTAGCGGTGCGCCATATAATCAAAATCGTAAACGTAAAGAGGGGTGCCGTATTTTTGTGCCAAATTCGTAAAATCCATAACTAGCCTTGTTTAAAAATAGTTAGATTTTACAGAAATTTTGCCTAAATCTCTCTTAACGACTTTTAAAATGTAGATAAAAAGCGTATGCGCCGAGTAAAATAATCGGTAAAAGCACGCCGATCTCGGGCGAAACGACGCCGTTTCTAGCAAACCTCATCATCACAAAAAGCGCGCCCCAAACGCAAAGCGAGGCTATCGTAAAGATAAAGCTCTTTAAGGCGAGGTTGAAAAATCGTCCCGTAACCGGCAAAAAATAGTAAATAATAAGCACCATAAAAGGCGCAAAAAACGGCGCAAAAGCGAGGTTATAAAGCGTGGTTTTGGTCGAATTTAGCCCGATACCCTCATCCTTAAACGCTAAAATATAATCCACCGCATCAGAAATCGTGATCGCCGAATTCTCAGCCGACGCGCTTTCTATCGTTTTAGGTTTAAAGCCTTCAAGCGTTTTTAACCCGCTTGGCGTTTTGATATCGAGTCCTTTTTCGCCTAGTTTGATATTTTGCGGTAAATTTACGATTTTCGCCTCTTTTAAAAGCCACGCGTCATCTACGAACCTAGCGCTACGTCCAAACGTTGCAGCGCGCAAATCGCTACCGTTTACGTCAAATATCCGAACGTCTTTAGCTTCGCCGCTAATCGGGCTAAGGCTATCTATGTAGATAAATTTGCCCTCGAATTTTAAGAAAATATCCGAGCTAGTGCGCGATAAATGCGAGAGTTTAACGATATTTCTGGCGTATTCGTAAGAGTAAGCAAACGGCGTAAAATTTAATCCGACGTAAATAAACGTGATAGCAAGCGCTATATAAAAAGGCGGCTTTATTAGGCGATTTTTGTCGATACCCAGCGCGTAAAAGCTAACTAGCTCGTTGCTACGGATCATGCTAAATTTGCTAGTTATCAGCGCAAAAATGAGCGCAAGCGGCAAGACGTAGTTTACGGCCGTAAGCGAGGTAAGTCCGAAATAAAGCAGCTTTAGGTTTGCGCTTGCGGGCATATCTTTTAGATTGGTTAGGATGTCGATACCGACGTAAAAAAGCGTGAGCGCGATAAACAAGATCGCGAAGTATTTAAAATAAAGCCAGCCGACGTAACGCGCGTAAAGGTTCATCTGGGCCATCTTAAGTCAAATTTTACGCACAGTGGAATGCATACGAAAGCGGCGCTACCAAAAATATCGCAAACTTGCCCTGCAAATTTATTATTTGAGCTATGCTGCAAATATGCATCCTTTGCCGCCATAATGACGCTTAAATTTTCCGCTTTTTGGCTAGGCAAGAAACAGAGTTGTTTTACGTTCTCAAAAAATCCGAATTTAAGTTTTTGTCTGAGCGTTTTTTTCGTAAATTTTATAAATTTGCAGGTAAAGTTTTTATACAAATTTATAAAATTTACGGCAAGGAAGATTAGGCGCAAGACTTTAAATTTGGACTCTAAATTTAACCGATTTTTGAGCGCTTTAAAAAGCCATAAAATTTGAGAAAATGCAAAAGTCGCAAATGCTAAATTTAACCCTCTCACAAAATGCCTTTTTTTGTCGAGAATTTTTGCGAAACGGCATCGATATCGGTTTTTATTAGCTCGTTTAGCGCGTTTTCGCAGTAGTCCAAAATTTTTTCCAGCCCCTCTTTTTCATCTGCGTTAAATTCGCCAAGCACGTGGCTAGTTACCGCACTTTCGCCTTTGTACGCGCTTCTACCTATTCCGATACGTACACGCTCGTAGTCTACGCCCATTAACGCATCGATTGATTTTAGCCCATTATGTCCGCCGTTTCCGCCGCCCTTTTTAAATTTAACGACGCCGAAATTTAGATCAAGATCGTCGTGAATAACGATAATGCGCTCGGGTTTGTAAAAATCGGCGACGGCTTTTACGCTTCGTCCGCTCAAATTCATAAAGGTCGTCGGTTTTAGAAAAAGTAAATTTTGAAATTTAAACAGCTCGCCTTGAAATTTAGCTGAGTTTACGTCGGTGAAATTTGAGTTTTTGAGTCTATCTATCAGCATAAAGCCGACGTTGTGTCTTGTTTTGGAGTACTCGGGACCGGGGTTTCCCAGTCCAACTATGAGTATCAAGGCTAGCCTTATTTAGCTTTTATTACGCCTAGAACCGCTACGCGGTCGGCATCGATCATAGTGACGCCCGCAGGAACGGCTATATCGCGCACTAACACGGTATTGTCTATATCAAGACCGCTAACGTCTATGTCAAATGAATTAGGCAAATTTTCAGCCGTGCATTTTACGGCTAAGCGCCTTTTTGATATGATCAAAACGCCTTTATTTTTTAGACCGACCGGAGTTCCGTAAGGCTTAACCGGAATCATATATTTTGAGACGACGCCTGGAAGCGCAACCTTTAAATCAACGTGTTTTAGCGCGTTTGTCACAGGGTCTTTTTGGTATTCAACTACTACGACTTTTAAGGTTTTTCCGCCTACTTTTACGTCAAACGCAAGGCTCTCTTTTTTGCGAACCTCTTTTATAAAATCGTTGATTTTAAAAGCGGCTTGCACATTCTCTAATCCCTTGCCGTAAATGTTGGCGATTAGATAACCATCTCTTCTCAAGGCTTTTGACGCCTTTTTACCGATACTCTCTCTAACGATACCTTCTAACATCGTTTTCCTTTCCTTAAAAATAGAGGCAGATAATACCCAAATTTATATAAATTTCGCCTTACTTGATATCTTTAAGCGCGATAATCTCACTTTGAAACTCTTTTAAAAGCTCGTCGTCTTCCTCGATGGAGGCAACCATAGCTCGCTTTTTAGCAAGGTCTGCGCTTTTGATTTTTATATCGAGATTTTCTCTTCTACTCGCGCTTCTTAGCGCCTCTTCTTTCGTGATAACGCCCGCGGTATACATGTCAAGCAAATGTTGCTCAAAAGTCTGCATCCCATAGGTGTTTTTACTTTGTTCTATCGCATCGTAAATTTCGCTATCTCTATCTTCGAGAATCATATCTCTTACCCTGATGTTTTTTACCATTATTTCGCAGGCGACGCGGCGTTTGCCGGCCGTAGTTAAGACCAAACGCTGAGAGATGATAGCCTCGGAAACCGATGCGAAAGTCATTCTTATACGGTTTTGCTCCTCTTTTGGAAACATATTTATGACGCGGCCTATAGTTTCTTTAGCATCAAGCGTGTGAAGCGTCGCAAGTACTAAGTGGCCGGTTTCTGCGGCATTTATCGCGGTTCTAACGGTCTCTAGGTCTCTCATCTCGCCTACGAATATAACGTCCGGGTCTTCACGCAAAGACGCCCTTAACGCATCGGCAAAGCTATCGACGTCTTGTCCTATAGCGCGTTGATTAATAACGCTTCTATCGTCATTATATATAAACTCGATCGGGTCTTCGATAGTTACGATATGATAGTTTTTCGTATGATTTAGATAGTTTATCATGCTAGCTAGCGTCGTAGTTTTGCCGCTTCCGGTCGGACCGGTTACGAGCATAATGCCTCTATTTACCTTGTCGCAAAGTTTCTCGATAATAGGCGGTAGCAAAAGCTCGGACATAGTAGGAATCCTAGTCGGAATCGTTCTAAAAACGAAAGATACGCCGTCCATCTGCAAAAAAACGTTTGCGCGGAAGCGAAAATCATCGTTTAGCTTGTACGTAAAATCTACGTTCTTTTTTTTCATGAGATTATAATAATTCGTTCCCAAAATTTCCTTAGCCAAAAGTACGGCCCTATCGTAATCCAAAACCCTATCGCCCATCTTTACGATCTCGCCGTTAAATCTACCTCGTACTACTTTACCAGATTTTACGTGCAGGTCGCTTCCGCCGCCTTCGATTAGCTTTAGCAGATACTCGTCAAGCTTATTTTTTATCTCGGCTCTTTCTTCGCTATCGTCCTCCGTCGCTGCGCCTACGCCAAATCCTTGCGGTGCAAAAGGCTCTGCGACATCTGCGACAAGATCGGCTAAAAGCGCGGCTCTATCTACTCGTGCCGGCTTGGCAGGCTCGTTTTGAGGGCTTAAATTTAACCTGGCTACGCTTCTAGCATCTAAATTTTGTTCATCCCGTCGCTCTTTTGTTTGTTTTAGATTTATCTCTTGTGCTACCATTTGAGGCTCGCTTTCATGTATCTTTTCCAATTTTTCCTCGTTTTTGATAATAAATTTTGGTGCCGAATTTTCTTTATCGTCGCTTTTCTCGCTTTTTTCTTGCATTAAGCTTGGCGTTTGCAAATTTAGCTCTTCTGCGCTTTTTTCGTCTGTTTGAGCCACTTGTTCTAAATTTCTGCCAAATTTAGGCTCTTCGCTCAAAATCGCATCCTCATTCGCTTCGTCTTCATCTTCGCTAGGCTCGTAAGGAATGTAATCTAAAATATCTATCACCGGTTTTAGCTCTACGTCAGGCTCGGCCTCTTTAAGGCAAGGCAAATCCTCATCTTTTATCTCCAGCACGTCTTTGTGGGCTTCGTCGATTATTTTCGCGTCGTTTTTGCTAGCTAGATAGGCTCCGGTCTGCAACAAAGGCAAGTCCGAATTTAGCGCTGTCTCGCCGTTAAAACCAACCTCGTCTTGCGCCGGCGCGTCTTTGCTATCTATTTCGGTATCACGTTGCTTAAAAGCGTATTCTTCGTCGTTAAATTTAATCTCATCCTGAGCGGGTATACCCTCACCGTCATTAAATTTATCGGAGGCGTCCATTTTATCTATCTCGTGCAATGCTTCGCTTATCTCTTGCAAATTTTTATTTACGTCTAGTTTAAGTTCTAAAGGCTCGTAAAGACCGCTAAAATCGTTATTCTCGTAATCATTGGGCTTGGTATCGCCTTGGGACGGCTCGTTTAGGGTATCGTTTGTCTGCGCTAAATCATCGTCGTCTACTAGTTTTATCTTAGGCAAATCCTCATCGTCAAATTTAACCGACGGTATACGCGCGACAAATGTCTCGTCGCTAGGCTCATCCTTGCTAAAGGATTGGTTTAAAGATTCGTCGTCTGGTTTGCCCTCTTGCGAGATTTGATCTAAAACCTCGTTCTTAAATTTACCGTCGCTAGATGGGTTGTCAAAAAGCTCTTCTTTGAGTTCGTCACTGCTCGCATCCTGCGCGGACTCTGTAGACTCGTTTACAGCAGCCTCTCTAGCCTGCGCCATCTGCTTATTTTTGGCTCTGACGGCTTCTATGTCGCTTTTTACGGCATTTGCGCGCTGGTTTATTATGCGCTCAAGCTCGTCGTCCCTAGTGTCGAATTTTATGCTAGAGCCGATAGGTTCGTAGTCTTTAACCTCTTCTTGCTCTACCGAAGTAAATCTTAAAGGCTTCATTTTAACGCTTTCATTATATCTTCAAATGCCGTCACAAACTGCTTTAAGCCGTCGTTTAGCAAGTCTTTGTAAACCTTTTCCATGTCTATGTCGGCTCTTTTTACTACGCCGAAAAATTTCTCTATACTGTCATCGCTAACTGCGGTTTTAGGTTCATTTTTGCTAGCGATAAAAGCTTTGATAGTATCAAGCGGAGCCGTATTTACCGCATTTTGATACATTAGCTCTTTTACATAATAATCTTTTGCCAGCTCGTCGCCCTTTACGCCCGTACTAGCAAACAGCGCTCGCGTCGTCGGCAGGTTTTTGTTTTCTATGATTTTGTAAATTTTAGTCGCGTTCATGATGCCGATTTGACCCGTCGGTAGCGAGTTCTCGCGCATTTTTTCATCTAGCAAGCGATCAAACCTGCTAACAAAAATGCTAATCACGCTTTTTGGCAGCGGAGTTAGCGGAAATTTTTTCTCATAAGCTTTCACGCCCTCTTCAAAAGCGTCCAAACACGCTACGGCTTGCTCCGGCGAGAAAATCAGCGTCGCATTTACCGCGATACCGCGCGCGCTTAGAGCGCTCATTGCTTCAAAGCCCGCTTTTGTCGCAGGGATTTTGATCATGACATTTGGCATACCGATCTCTGCGTGTAGCCTAGCGCCCTCGTCCATCGTAGCTGCGGCGTTATCGCAAAAGCTAGGATCGACCTCGATGCTAACAAACCCGTCGTCGCCGTTTGCGTAATGTCTCAAAAGCTTGGTTGCGGCTATCTTGATATCTTGCACCGCTAGCGCCTCGTAAAGCGCCTTTGGATATTTTTTGCCCATTTGGCCGATGACGTCTTTGTAGGAGTCCGACAAAAACGCAGCTTTAAAGATGGATGGGTTTGAGGTAACGCCGTTAATAGCGCCGATTTTAAGTAAATTTTCAAACTCGTCTTGCAAAAAGTCGCGCTCGATAAAGTCACACCACAATGAAAAATTTATATCGTTATTAAACATTTTTCTCGCCTTTTTATATCAAATTTATGATCTCGCGCAAATCTTTTTTATCCACGCAACAAGTTGCCGCTTGCCTTAAAATTTGCTTCGCGCAAAACGCGATCTTTAAATTCGAATGCTCAAACATGGATAGGTCGTTGGCGCCGTCGCCTACGCTCATCGTCTGCTCTTTTGAGATACCGAGCATTTTTTGCAAATTTACAAGCATCGCGCCCTTTGAAAAGCCAAACATCATCTCGCCGCCCACGAGTCCGGTTAAGACGCCGTCTTTGTGGTGCAGGATATTTGCGAAGCTAGCGTCAAATTTAAGCTTCTCTTGCGCCATGTCCGTGCCCGAGTGAAATCCTCCGCTAAAAACTACGACCTTGACGCTTTTGCTTTTTAGATGCGCTATTAGCTCGGCGGCTCCGGGCATGAGCGGCAAATTTGAGCAAATTTCATCTACTTTAGCAAGCTTAAGCCCCTTTAAAAGCGATACGCGGCGCGTCAAGCTCTCGAAAAAATCAAGCTTGCCCACCATCGCCTTTGCCGTTATCTCGCTAACTTCATCGCCGACGCCGTTTGCTGCGGCTAAAAAATCTATCGTCTCGCCGTCCATCAGGGTCGAATCAAAATCAAATACGCAAAGCTTTATCAAATTTAGCCCTAAAAATCGCGTTTTAGCAGTGCTTCGACTTTTAAAATCGTAAGGATATTATTGTCTCTTTTGCCGATACCGTAAATCATGCCTTTGTCTTTTAAAAGCGTTTCAGGCGGCGGATCGATTCTATTTTGCTGTATCCTGATGGCTTCCGTTAGCCTGTCGATCACAAATCCCGCGACGTTATCGCCCTCTTTCATCACGATATACCTCGTACTTGGGCTCGGTTTTGCGGCGTTTAGAGAAAATTTCTTTCTCAAGTCGATTAGCGGGATGACGCTACCGCGTAGGTTAAACACGCCCAAAACATACTCCGGCACGCTAGGCACGCGAGTGTATTCGATAGGCTTAATGATCTCTTGGATATTTAAAATAGGTATCGCATACTCCTCGTCGCCTACGATGAAACCGACTAGCTGGACGATCTCCTCGCGCTCTTTTTCGCTAGGATCCATCACCTGTCTTTTTTGTCTTTTTAGAACCTGATTTAGTTTGTCGTTCATGTTCTATCCTATTAGTTTGATATTTTTTCTAACTACGTTTTCAAGGTACTCGGACGAATACGGCTTGGTGATGTACTCGGTCATTCCTACCTCCACGCCTCTTAGCCTGTCGGTCTTTGACGTCCTTGATGTTACCGCGATGAGCGGCAAATTTCTATATTTTGAATACTTTCTAATTTCGCCCGCTAGCGTATAGCCGTCCATTCTTGGCATCTCGATATCTATTAGCATCGCATCAAGCGCATGTTCGCCCGATTTTACTATAGCTAGAGCCTCTACGCCGTTAGTGGCCTCGATAACCGTTACGCCAAGAGGGGCAAGCGATTTTTGCATGATCGTTCTATCCATCTTCGAGTCGTCTACGATTAGCACCTTATAATCGCTCGGTTTTTCTTTTACGCTCTTTGAGGCCTCTATACTAGCTTTTATGTCTACTTTTATATCTTTTGCCATCTCCATCATCATGCCAACGTCTATGATTAGCGTTACCCGGCCGTCGCCTCTTATCGTAGCGCCTGCGATTCCGGGGATGTTTTGGAGATAATCGCCCATTGATTTAATTACGATCTCTTCTTGTCCTACTAGACTATCTACGATGATGCCTAGCTTCGCCTCCGCTACGCCGATAACGACCACGTAGGTCTGATCTCCGCCGTCAAAGACTTGCTTGACGCCAAAGATATCTGAGAGCTTAACCAGCGATAGCACTTCGTCGCGTAGTCTAAGCACGTTTTTGCCGTCGATCGTGTAGATATCATCGATCGGTACGCGCACGGTCTCTAAGACGCTTGCTAGAGGGATAGCGAAAAATTCCTCCTGCGCGCCTACCAAAAGCGACTGGATAATGGCTAGCGTGAGCGGGATTTTTAGCTTCATCGTCGTGCCCTTGCCCACTTCGCTTTCGATATCGATTATACCGTTTAGCTTTTCGATATTGGTCTTTACGACGTCCATTCCTACGCCGCGGCCGCTTACGTTAGTTACCTTTGCCGCGGTAGAAAATCCCGGCTTAAATATAAGCCCGAATGCCTCTTTGTCGCTCATCGCGTCAGCTTCGCGCTCAGTGATGATACCTTTTTCGACCGATCTAGCCTTTAGCATCTCGGCGTCTAGCCCTTTGCCGTCGTCGGTGATCTCAACTACGATATGATTGCCTTCATTGTAGGCTTTTAGCTGTATGGTGCCTTTTTCCGGTTTTCCCGCAGCTAGTCTGGTTGCGCCGTCTTCGATACCGTGGTCGCACGAGTTTCTTATCATATGAACGAGAGGATCGCCGATTTGCTCTACGATAGATTTATCCAGCTCCGTCTCTTCGCCCGTGATCTCAAGGTCGATTTGCTTATTTAGCTCGCGGCTTAGATCGCGGATCATGCGAGGAAATTTATTAAACACTTTCGCGATAGGCAACATCCTCGTTTTCATAACGGCTAGCTGTATGTCGGTAGTTACCAGGCTTAGGCTAGATACGACTTGATTTAGCTCCTCGAGGAATTTTTCGCCCTCGTATCTCTCCTCGACGTCGTCGTAAATTTTAAGCAACCTGTTTTTGCCGAGCACCAGCTCGCCGATAAGATTCATCAGGTGATCTAGGCGCTTAACTTCGACGCGTATAGTCTGCTCGTCCGTACTTCCTCCGCCTCCGGTCGCGGGAACTTTTTTCTCCTCTTTTTTATCGGCGGGTTTTGCGGGAGCGGGTTTTGGAGCAGGAGCCGAATTTGAAGGAGCGGCAGCTTGCGGCGCGGCCGGTGCGGCTGGCTTTGGCGCTTCGCCTCCGGCTGCTTTTTGAGCGCGTCTTGCTTGATCCTCGGCTTTTCTTATTTTTAGCAGTCTTTCTATCTCAGCCTCTACCTCATCATCGCTTAAATTTGACAAATTTTCATCGCTAACGGGTTCTGGCTCAGGCTCTTTTGGCGCCTCCGCTACCGGCTCGGGCTCTACGGGAGCCGGATTGCTAGCAGCAGCGCTCGGAGCTTCGCCTTCAGATATCGCGGTTAGTCTTTTGCAGATATCTTCTATATCGATGCCCACATCCGTGTCGTTACCGCTATCTCTGATGCCGTGCAGCAGTCCTTTCATCATATCCACGGACTCTAGCACCACGTCCATTATGTCCGGAGTTATTTTTAGCTCGTCGCGGCGGGCTTTGTTTAGTACGTCCTCCATGTGGTGGGTGAGCTTAGTAAGTATGTCGAAATTTAAAAAGCTTGATGATCCTTTAACCGTATGCGCGACGCGGAAAATTCTATTTAAAAGCTCTAAATCCTCGGGATTTGACTCAAGCTCTATGAGGTCATGGTCTATTTGTTCTACTAGTTCGAAGGCTTCGACTAGGAAGTCTTCCATTATTTCTTTCATATCGTCCATGATTTCCCCCTTATTTCTTGTGCGCCTCGATTACTCGAAGCACCTCGTTATAAAATAGCGTCGCATCAAATTTAGTCAGATACGCCGCAGCTCCCGCTTCCCTACTTTGAGCTTCGCTGTAGTCGTTGCTTAGAGACGAGTTAAATATAATAGGAATTCCCGCGTACCTAGGATCGTCTTTTATCGTCGAGGCAAATCGGTATCCGTCCATCTGCGGCATCTCTATATCGCTCAATATGACCCTTAAAAAATTGCTTAGCTTATCGCCGTACATCTCGTAAAGATCCTCCATCCTAGCAAGCCCCTCTACGCCGTCTTTTGCCTCTACCACTTTTAGCCCCATTTTTTCTAGCGTGTCTTTTACGAGCTTTCTAGCCGTCAAGCTATCGTCTAGCACTAGCGCCAGGCCGCTTAAAAGCTTGCTTTGATCGATTTCGACTTCTATTTTTGGACTATAGATGCCAAGCTCTTCGACTACGCTTTCAAGATCTAGTATGAGCAAAACCTCGTCGTTTTCGATGCGAGTTACGCCCGTTATTTTACCTTTATCTAGCGTCCCTGCATTTGAAGCAAAGGTCGCCGCCTCGATATCAGCCCAGCTTATACGCCTAATGCGTTTTGCCTCATGGACGATAAAACCTATCAAAATTTCGCTAAATTCGGCGATGATGACGCGAGGCTTGATCGCCGCGTCTTTGGGCTCATTTATCTGCATCCATTTGGCTAAATTTATCACGGGTATCACGACCCCGCGTAAATCAAAAATCCCCTCGATATACTCGGGTACTCCGGGAAGTTCGGTTAAATTCGGCATTTTGATGATTTCGCGCACCTTTGCGACATTGACGCCGTATATACCCTCATATACCTTGTCGCCTGATTGTTTAAAGATACGAAAATCAACAAGCTCCATCTCGTTTGAACCGGTTTTTAGTTCACCGTTGTTAAGCATTTTAAACCTTTACGCTCTTTCGAGCAAACTTGATATTTGGAGCGTATTCTACTATAAAATAGCTTTGCTCGCATGCAAAAGACGGCACGTTTACATATTTTTGAGAACCAAGCTCAAAAATATCTCCTTGATGATAGTGCCCCTCGATGACGATATCAGCCTTACAAAGGCCGTTATACCGATATACTTTAGCTTCGGCTAGCTCTTTAAAATTAGGAATTTTATAATCTAAAATTTTTTGTTTAAGCTTATTTAAAATTTGTTTTGAGAGTCTAAAATTTAAAAATTTATCGAAAAAATTCATCGTTTTTAAAAAAAATTCGACGCGCAAAAATCTCAAAGCGTATTTTGAAACCAAAGGCAAAAATATATCTCCGTGCGCGATAAAA
>CAUSIL010000042.1:0-11470 GCA_963531395.1 uncultured Campylobacter sp. | reverse complement strand
ACGGTCGTAGATACTGTCGGTAAAAAAGCGCGATAAAAACTCGCCGTCGCCGCCCGTGAAGTAGATTTTCGAGCCGTTTGCCATATTTTCGATGAGAAGTAAAATTGGTTTTATGATGCCGTAGCTTACCGCGTCGGCCGTTTTTTGCGGGAGCGCGTCGAGATCAATTTGCGAATTTAGCGAGATTTTAAGCCTGGGCGAAATCGCTTCGCAAGCTTTTAAAAGGTGCGAGATACCAGGCATTATCGCGCCGCCAAGATGCATCGAGTTCATCATTACGTCCATCGTTATGGCGCTACCGGCATCGATGATGAGGCCGTTTTTTACGGCGTGGCAGCTAGCGACTCGGTCGATACCAAGGCCGCTATAGATAGTATCTAGCTCGAAATACGGCTCTAAATTTACAAATTTAGGTAAACTGCGAAGTCTTTGGGTCATCTCGTCGTTTACGCTGATGAAATAAATCCTCTCGTCGCTTTTAAAATCTTTAAAATTTTCGAGCTTGATTTTGGTGATTTTGCCGTCTTCAAAAAAGGTGGCGTTAGTGTTGCCTACGTCACATAGAGTCATATTTGTAGCCGTTTTCTTTCATCAAATTTACGGTTTTTGAGCAGATATCCGAGCTATAAAAAATAGCCTTTTTCTTAAAATTTATACCCGTTTGCTCGGCGATTTTGCTAGCTATTCCATCAATCGCTTCAAATTCTTTACTCAAAAATCTAGCCTTTGCGCTGCGAAAAAATAAAAGCGTATAAAAGCCCTTCATATCGACGCCCGTGAGCGCGGCGAGGGTCTTTTTTTTGGTAAATTTATCAAGCTGTGTCCAACTTAAATTTTTTAAAACAATCTTTTTAGCTTCCAGAACTTGATAAATTTCTTGCTTCGTCATTTAAGCTCTAGGCTGTAATCGTCGTAGTAAAATTCTTTTGCGCCGGCGAAAATTTGGCTCTCGACCTCGTCTGAAAGCTCGTAAATTTTGGCATTATCAAGCGCTAAATCGGTCTTGATAAGATAGCCCGTTTTTTCCATTATATAAAGCGAGCCGTTATAAACAGCGGCGCTTGAAAAGATGGCGAATTTAAAATACGCGTCTTTAATTTTTTTCAAATTTAGGTCGCTAAGTACGATTTTGCCGTCTTTTAGTAGGATATATACGTGTTCGCCGTTTATGACTACGTCTTTGATCTCGCCGTTAAAATAAACCGTTTTTTCCGGATTTATCGAGACGATACGCTTGCCGGTGGCGGCTATCATCGTGTCGTTTACGACGTTTAGAGATATTACGTTGTTAAAAAACTGTTCGCTGCTAACGATTACGTCGCGTAAAATTCGGCCTTGGCTTTTATCTACGATCATGATCTTGCCGTCAAGCGTAGGGAAAATGACGAGCGAGCTCATAAATAGCGGCGCTGCTACGCGGGAGTCTTGCGCATAGACGTTTGAGCTCTCAAACTCGAGCAAAACCTCGTTTGTCGCGATATCGATGAGATATATGACGTTACTCGCGGTTAAAGCAGCGAGCTTGTCGCCCTCAAGAGCGGCCGATACGACGGCTTGATCAAAGCTTCTTTGAAATAAAATTTCGTTGGAGCTATTTTCGACGATCAAATTTCCGTTTAAATCCGAGCTGATAAATTTACCGTCGCCGTAGTTTAACAAGGTTGAGCCCTTTGGCAGCTTTATCTCCGGCGCAAGTAAGCCGTTTTTGGTTATAACCATGCCGTTTTTTAGCACCGCTCCGTTTAGGCTCGCCGTCGCGATGCTAGAAGGCAGCCTGTTTTCTGAGATTTTTTCGTTTTGCACGTCGGTCGGTTCGAAATACTGCCTTTTCGTGCTGCATCCGCCGAGTACGGCCGCGCACAAAACGGCGGCTAAAATAGTCTGAAATTTTTTCATTTTGCTTTTCCTTGGTAGTGTTCTAAATTTTTGACGAGGTCTTGGAGCTGCGAATTTAACGGGATTTTCTTAAATTCGTTTTTGGCTTCGTCGATTTTATCTTCTTTTAATAGCTCATAGCCGTTAATCGCGGCTCTATACGAGCTTAAAATTTGACCGCTAGGCTCGTTTAATTGGGATTTTACGATATCTTTTAAAAGCGGATCGATCTGCTCGTTTGCTAGCGATTTTAACGCGTTCGTGTCGTTGTTATCGACGGCGACTTTAAATTCGTAAAGCGCGTAAAGAGAGGCGTCTTTTTGCTTTAGCTCGGCTTTTGCTTGCTCGTCTTTTGGGTTAAGTATTAGCTTAGCATAGGCGGCGTTTGCGGCTTTGAAGTCTTTTTCTTTTAAGGCATCGTTTACGTAGTATCCGATCGCGCCGATCGCGCCTAAAATGACCGCGGTTATGATAAATTTGCTATATTTTTTAAAAAATCTTTCGCTTTTTATCATATTTTCTAAAAATTGTTCTTGAGTATTTAGCTCTTCTTTTATGGAGTTGATATCGTCTTTGATAGCCAAGCTTTTTCCTTAAAATTTTAGATATTGAAAGTTCGTAATTGTAGCATAATAATTATAAAACACCATAAAAATCAAGACAAAATGTGCTATAATGCGAGAAAATTTAAAAATTTAAACGAGGTTTTATGCAAATAGACGACACTCTGCTGGCTAAGCTTGAAAAGCTCAGCTCGCTTAAAATAGGCGAAGAGAAGCGAAAAGAGATTGAAAATCAACTTAGCGAGATTTTAAATTTCGTAGATATACTAGACGAGCTGGACTTAAGCGACGTGGGGGCGGTCGTAAGCTCCATAGACGGCGGAACTCCGCTAAGAGAAGACGTAAGCGTAAGCTCGGACGTGATAGAAACGATACTAAAAAATGCTCCTATGAGTAGCGAGCATTTTTTCGTCGTACCGAAAATAATCGAATAAGGAAAATATAAATGGAAGAAATAAAACAGGAGGGCGTAGGCGACGCGCTCGAACCTAAAAAAATAGACGTAAGCCTAGAAACGCTTCTAAAAACCGTCGTGCATAATAAGGCGAGTGACTTGCACTTGGTTTCAAAAAGCGAACCGCAAATTCGCATAGACGGAACGTTAAGACCGCTTGAGCTGGGAGTTTTGAGCGGACACGATATACAAGATATATGCTACGCTTTGATAACCGATACTCAAAAAAGCGAGCTTGAGGAGGATAAGGAGCTTGACTTTGCGATAGAGCTTCCGGGCGTAGGCCGCTTCAGAGGCAACTACTACTACACCTCAAACGGAGACCTGGCTGCGGCGTTTCGTATAATCCCTACCGACATACCGTCTCTTGACGATTTGAGAGCTCCGGGCGTTTTTAAAGAGGTCGTAAAGCGCGAAAAGGGCATGATACTGGTTACCGGACCGACCGGTAGCGGTAAATCCACCACCCTTGCCGCGATGCTAAACGAGATAAATTTAAGTCACAGAAAACATATCCTAACCATCGAAGATCCCGTAGAGTTCGTGCATACGAATAAAAAAGCGCTTTTTTCTCAAAGAAACGTCGGTACGGATACCCACTCATACGCTAAGGCTCTAAAAAGCGCGCTTCGCGAAGACCCCGATATCATCTTGGTGGGCGAGCTGCGCGATAGAGAGACGATATCTACGGCTATTACGGCGGCTGAGACCGGACACTTGGTTTTTGGAACCTTGCACACGAACTCCGCCATCCAGACTATCAACCGTATCATAGATAGCTTTGAAGGCGGCGAGCAGCTTCAAGTGCGAAATATGCTCTCGGTTTCTCTAACGGCGGTTATATCGCAAAGCTTGCTTCCTAAGACTAGCGGTGGACGAATCGCGATCCATGAAATTTTGATAAATAATAACGCTATCGCAAACCTCATACGCGAAAATAAAGTGCATCAAATTTACTCTCAAATGCAGCTAAATCAGCAAGTAACCGGCATGATAACTCAAACTCAGTCTCTAATGAAAGCACTCAGAGCAAATCAAATAAGCAAAGAAATGGCAATGAGATACTCAACCAACCAGCAAGAGTTGGGACCGCTACTGGGGATGTGATGGAGTTTGTTACGCTATTTGACGTGGTCGTAGTCTCGCTTGTGCTGATACTAGGCATAAAAGGCGTGATAAGCGGTCTTATTAAGGAGATATTCGGGCTTGTGGGGCTTATCGGCGGTATCGTGGTAGCTAGTAGATTTGCGGCAAAAGCCGGACAAATCATCAGCGACAAAGTCTATAAGCTAGACGGGGATACGGTCGTGTTTTTCGCCGGATTTTTATCGACGCTAATCGTTTTTTGGGTCGTTTGCTTGGGTATCGGCGCATTTTTATCAAAATTAGTCGGTCTAAGCGGACTCGGGTTTTTAGATAAACTAGGCGGTTTTGTCGTGGGTAGCGCTAAAATTTTCCTAGTTTTTGCGGTACTAATAGTAACGGTATCCAATATTCAGGTGCTAAACAATAAGATTGAGCCGTATTTTGCCGGAAGCAAACTATATCCCGTGCTACTGGAGACCGGTAAGTGGATAATGAACGTAGACGTAAAGGCGATAGCCGGCGGAGTAGGCAATATCGAGACGCCTTTTGATGCCGCCAAACAAGAGCATAAAACGAATTTAGAGCTAAATTCGACGATTTAAGGAGCAAAGATGACTATCGAAAATTTAGAATACGACGCCCTTCTTGAAAAATTCAAAAAAATTTTAAGAGATAACGGGTTAAAATACACGCAGCAGCGCGAAGTTTTGTTAAAAACGCTTTACAATAACGACGAGCATTTTACTCCGGAGAGACTATATTTTTTTATTAAAGAGACATATCCCGACTTAAACGTCGGCATCGCGACCGTTTATAGAACGCTAAATTTACTCGAGGAAGCCGAGATGGTAACCTCTATCAGCTTCGGCTCGCAAGGGAAAAAATTTGAGCTTGCCACCAAGCCTCACCACGACCACATGATATGCCGCAGATGCGGAACAATCATAGAGTTTGAAGATCAAACGATCGAAAAAAGACAATCCAGCATAGCAAAAGAACACGGCTTTAAGCTAACCGGACACATGATGCAGCTTTACGGAGTATGCAAGGAGTGTATCGCCAAAGAGGCAAAGGGCGGCAAGTGATATTTGAAAATCAATTGGAAATCCAAAGGCTAGAGACCGCAAACGAGCTACGAAACGCGGGCGTAAATCCCTATCCGCATTTTTTGCGCCGCGATATGGATATAGCTAAATTTAGGCTCAAATTTAAACATATTATTGACACCGAAGAAAAAAGCGCCGAGGGGCAGTTGGTAAGCCTAGCCGGACGCGTTAAGCTCATCAGGGATGCTGGCAAGGCGATATTTGCCAACATCGAGGATGAGGACGGCAATCTCCAAATTTATTTTAGTAATAAGACGCTTGATCCCGATTGGTTTAAGGTCGTAAAGAAAAATATCGAAGTAGGCGACATCATATACGTGCGCGGATATGCTTTCGTCACGAGAACGGGCGAATTTTCGATGCACGTTAGCGAACTAACCTTGGCGTCAAAGGCAATTTCGCCGCTTCCCGAGAAATTTCACGGACTAACCGACATCGAGACTAGATACCGCCAAAGATACCTCGATATGATAATGAATCCGGAGGTTAGGGCTGATTTTAAGCGCCGCTCGGTTATCGTTAGCACGATTCGCAGATTTTTCGAAGACAAGGGCTTTTTAGAAGTCGAAACCCCAATGATGCATCCGATCCCCGGCGGAGCCAACGCTAAGCCTTTCGTCACGTTTCACAACGCGCTTGGCGTGGAGAGATTTTTGCGTATCGCGCCCGAGCTTTATCTAAAGCGTCTCATCGTGGGCGGTTTTGACGCCGTTTACGAGATGAATAGAAATTTCCGCAACGAGGGTATGGACCTAACGCACAATCCCGAATTTACGAGCATCGAGTTTTACTGGGCGTGGCACACTTATCACGATTTGATGGGGCTAACCGAGGAGCTATTTAACGTGCTTCTTGATAAACTAGATATGCCCAAAATCATCGAATTTGACGGTATGCAGATAGATTTTAGCAAGCCGTTTAAACGCATAAGCTACAAAAAAGCGCTCGTAGAAATCGGTGGATTAGATGAGTCGATTATCGGCGATAAGGATAAAATTTTAGCCAAGCTCAAAACGGACGGCTTTGAGGCAAACGCTAAGCTTGATTTAGGCCACTTGCAGGCCGAACTTTTCGATAACTACGTAGAGAGCAAACTAATCGATCCGACCTTTATCATCGACTATCCGATCTCTATCAGCCCGCTTTCTCGCAGAAGCGATACGAACCCTGATATAGCCGAGAGATTTGAGCTATTTATCGCAGGACGCGAGCTAGCAAACGGCTTTAACGAGCTAAACGACCCGATCGATCAATACGGTCGCTTCGCTTCGCAGATCGAAGCCAAAAATGCCGGCGACGACGAAGCTCACGAGATGGACGAGGACTATGTGAGGGCTCTTGGCTACGCGATGCCCCCGACGGCCGGGCAGGGTATCGGCATAGATAGACTCGTGATGCTACTAACCAATAAAAAATCTATCCGCGACGTGGTGCTTTTCCCCGCGATGAGACCGCAAAAAAACGAAACCAAGGAGAATTAATGAGTTTGCAAAGCTACGATAAAGAAATTTTCGATTTAGTAAATTTAGAGCTAAAACGCCAATGCGACCACCTCGAAATGATTGCGAGCGAAAATTTTACCTACCCTGAAGTAATGGAAGTAATGGGCTCAGTCCTAACCAACAAATACGCAGAAGGCTATCCTGGCAAACGCTACTACGGCGGCTGCGAATACGTCGATCAGATCGAGCAGCTAGCGATCGATCGCTGCAAAGAGCTTTTTGGTTGCGAATTTGCAAACGTACAGCCAAACTCGGGCTCGCAGGCGAACCAGGGCGTTTACGGCGCACTTTTAAATCCGGGGGATAAAATTTTAGGTATGGATCTAAGTCACGGCGGGCACCTAACGCACGGCGCAAAGGTAAGCAGCTCGGGTAAAATTTATCAGAGCTTTTTCTACGGCGTGGAGCTTGACGGACGCATAAACTACGACAAAGTGATGGAAATCGCGCAAATCGTAAAGCCAAAGATGATCGTGTGCGGCGCGAGCGCATACACTCGCGAGATCGAATTTAAGAAATTCCGCGAGATCGCCGACGCGGTAGGCGCTATACTATTTGCCGACGTAGCGCACATCGCCGGTCTAGTCGTAGCCGGCGAGCATCAGAGCCCGTTTCCGCACTGCGACGTAGTGAGCTCGACTACGCACAAGACGCTTCGCGGACCTCGCGGCGGTATCATCATGACAAACAACGAAGAGTATGCCAAAAAGATAAACGCGGCTATTTTCCCGGGCATCCAAGGCGGCCCGCTAGTTCACGTTATCGCCGCAAAGGCGGTAGGCTTTAAACATAACCTAAGCCCAGAGTGGAAAATTTATGCCAAGCAAGTCAAGGCAAACATTAAAAAGCTAGCCGAAGTTTTAGTAAAACGCGGCTTTGATCTAGTTAGCGGCGGCACCGATAACCATCTGGTTTTAATGAGCTTTTTAAACCGCGAATTTAGCGGTAAAGACGCCGATATCGCTCTTGGAAATGCCGGCATAACGGTAAATAAAAATACGGTCCCGGGCGAAACAAGAAGCCCGTTTATCACGAGCGGTATCCGCATCGGAAGTCCGGCGCTTACGGCTCGCGGTATGAAAGAAGCGGAATTTGAGATCATCGCAAACAAAATCGCCGATGTGCTAAGCGATATCAATAACGCCGAGCTTCAAAGCAAGGTAAAAGCCGAGCTAAAAGAGCTTGCGAGCAAATTTATTATCTACGATAGGGCGACTTATTGATGCAGAGCATAGACACCGCGCTAATCAAAATGAACACGAGCCACTACTGGATCAAACGCGATAATATCGTAAGCAAGATCGAGTACAAGGGGCGTACGTTTTTTAACAAATTTGAGCTCATAAACGAGCCTCTAAGCTATCAGGTGATAAAAGATCACGACGAGGGCAAGATCACGGTCGCGCACTCGCTGATACTGCCTGGCGATAAGGTCGAAAATATCGTATTTGACTACAACGGCAGGATGCCAGAGCGCTTTTGGCACCGAGCTCAGCTTTTGCTCCGCGAGGAGGGGTTTATAAATTTTACCGCTTACGAGAGCAAGACACCGGGGCACTTGCACCTCTACGTGCATAAAGGCCACACGACGCTAAACGAGGGCTACCAGATCGCAAATAAGCTATCTATGCTGCTTAGTTCGCGTTTGGTTAAAGAGTGGAGAGTGTTTCCGACGATGGAGCTACCGAAAGAATTTAATATCTTGACGTTGCCGTATAAAGTTTATCAAAAAGAGCGCGGCGCAAGCTGGTCAAAACATATGTAAGGAGAAAAAATGGAGTATAACGAGCTAAGAGACATCATGCTTGATAACAACGAAGACAAAAAAAGCAAAAGCGTCAAAAGGATACTCGTCCTAGTCGCCGTCTTCGTTATTATATTTTTGGCGGTTTTGATCGCGATGAAATTTTTAAATTCATCCGAAACCAATGCCCAGATAGCCCAGCCCGACTCTAGGATGACTCTACCGCCAGAACCCGATAATACTAGAAGTATCCCGCAGCAAGTAAACGTGCCTACGCCGGAGCAAGTAGCTCAAGCTCAGCCGCAGCCGCAGCCCGAGCCGACTCAGCCTTTAGTCCAGGAGCCGCAGCAAAATAACTTTGAACAAGTGCCTATCGTGCCTGAAAATAAAGGTCAAGACAGCTTTGAAGATATGGTAAAGTCGCTCAAGGAAAAAGAGGATAAAAAGCAGCAAGAGGCACAAGCCGGCGATCCCGCTACGCCTCCGACGGAGCCTGCGACCATACAAGGCGCGCTAAAGCAAAACGATGCTCCTAGTCCTCAGCCTAGCGAACCAAAAGCTGAGTCTAAACAGCACGTAAATGTCGTAAAAACAAAAGAGCAGAAGCAAAAAGAGGCGAAAAACGAAAAAGTAGCCAAACAACCAAAAGCAACTGATGTGCATAAAGAAAAAGTCGCGAAGCAAAAGCCGACTAAGCAAACTCCAGCTTCCGGCGGCGACGATGCCCACAGCGGTAGCTATATACAGGTTTTTGCGGTAAAGCACTTTAACGAAAAAGCGCCCGAGCTTGGCAAGCTAAAAGCCGCAGGCTACGCATACAAGCTATATAGAACGAACGTAAACGGCGATGAAATCATTAAAGTACTCGTCGGCCCTTATAGCGGAGCCCAGCTAAAAAGCGAGTTAGCCAAGATCAAGCAAAATGCCGCTCCAAACGCATTTATCGTAAATATAAAATGAAAATTTTCGCCGTTTTCGGCAACCCCGTCTCTCACTCTATCTCGCCCAGACTGCATAACGCGGCTCTGGGCGAGCTCGGCCTATCTCGCGAAGCCCTCTATACTCGCTACGAGCTAGCGGACGGCTCGCGGCTCATATCTAAATTTAAAGAACTAAAGCTAAGCGGCGCAAACGTGACCGTCCCGCACAAAGAGGCTGCGCTCGCGCAGTGCGACGTAGCGGACGAAACGGCTATAAAAATCGGCTCCGTAAACACTCTGGTATCTCGCGGCGGCAAAATTTACGGCCACAACACCGACGCACCCGGATTTTTGCGGGCGATAAATTCAGCTCTCGTTTTGGGCGCGGGCGGGACGGCTAAAGCGGTCGCCTACGCGCTAAAGAGCTGCTGCGTGCGAGTTTGCGTGCTAAATAGAAGCGAGGGGAGACTAGCAAATTTCGCCGAATACGAAAATTTTAGCTGGGCGAATTTCGCCGAGTTTAAAGGCGGCAAATTTGATCTCGTCGTAAATACGACCTCAGCGGGGCTAAAAGATGAGAATTTACCCGCGCCCGCCGAGCTTTTGCATCCTATTTTTAATGAGGCTAAATTTGCCTTTGACGTGATTTACGGTAAAAAAACGCCTTTTTTAAATTTAGCCTCCACTAGCGGACTCGCGCATAAAGACGGCTTAGAGATGCTACTTTTTCAGGCCGCTTTGGCGTTAAATTTATTTTTTGACGGCTCACTTGACGAAACTAAAATCGAAAATGCAATGCAAAAAGCGTTGGCGCTAGGGTAAATTTTGCGTTAATTTTTATAAATTTTTTGTTGTCTTGCGCATTTTGGTGGTCAAATTTGCTCAAATTTAAAACTACTTTGGATAAATTTGAGTAAAGTTGCGTCCAGCGTGCAAATACGCCGCTGCGTGGATAAGCCAAAGTAGCCGTTTTTTACAGTAAAATTTAAAATATCGTAAAATATAGCATCAAATTTGGCGATAAAATTAGTATTTTTGCGATGCGAGCCTAGGAGATAAATTTGAAAACAGGAGACAAACAGAGGCAAAATTTAAATGGCAATCCTAAAAGCTTAAATTTGACGAATCCCGGTTCAAATAAATTTGCAAGAGACTACGACAAAGAGCCGATAATAGTAAAAAACTACGAGGATTTCTTTGTTGAAACACTGTTTTTTATGCCGCTGGCATTTAGCATTATCGTAACTATTTTTGTTATGGGGTGGATTGAAGATAAAAGCATAGACAAACATCTTGTCGTTTGCCATAGCGTTGGCCTGCATAGCGTGCTGGATGATTATTAACTACTTCTTTTATGTGATAAAGAAAAAAGATACCGTTCATTTTATGAACGACTCGGTTAAATTTTATGAAAGCGGTATTTTAAAGCATACTTCATCGCTTAATAATTTAGGCGATTTGATTTGCAAGCCGCTGGATGCCAGTATGCCAAACAATGGAGTACGCGATATCGTATTGTATATAATAGTATTATGCGGCTTTTTTGGTATGTCCGGTAGCTTGCTGTTTGTTGTTTTATTTGTGATTTTTGTTTATCTTGGAAATATAATCATAAAAATATTTTTCCAGCTGGCAACGCAAGGAAATTTAAGCGGTTTTACGCCGTTTCCAGCTATCATCATAGACGAGCCGCATTATCCAAACGTCAAATTCGTTACGTATTATCACGCGCTTTGTAAAAAATATTTTATAATTTTTATTTTCGATAAAGACAAATATGCAGAGATCAAAACCTACTCTTTGGATAGAAAAAATATAAATATCGACGAGGTTAAAAAATATTATTTGCCTTAAATGAGAAGTCTGCAAAATTTAGCTTAAACAAGCGTTGGCTGCTTATCTTGAAAAATCAAATTTTATGAACAACTTTAACCCGCTGCGGCGCAAATTTTGCTAGGTTTCGCTTGGTAAATTTGAGTCAAATTTACTCGGACCAAATAAATTTAGTCTTTCGCGCCTCTTACTCTCAAAATCGCACAGGTCAAATTACCTGCCAGTCTAGCTACATACGCTCAAATTCGTTTAAATTTATTCGCCTCTTGGCTTAGGTAGGTCAAATTTGAAACCAAATTCGGCTCGGGTTGCTTTGGGCGGATTAAAATCGGAGCCCGGGCCGAGCATGTCTCGCTCGAATTTAGCCCAAATTTACCTGCCGCCTAA
>CAUSIL010000041.1:0-11823 GCA_963531395.1 uncultured Campylobacter sp. | reverse complement strand
AAACCAAAATATCGGCTACTTTACGATGGCGACGAATGAAAAAGGCGAGTACGCCAAGGATAAAGAGACTGAGTTTTTGCCGATGAGACTTTATACGGTCGCGGACGTAAATTTCGTCCCAAAATCCCTGCTAACTAAGGCCGGGCGGCGTATCGTTAGCAAAAACGGAGAATTCGACGCGCTCGTGGCAAATTTAACCTATGACGGGCAAACCGAGCAACTGACTCTATACGAAAACAGCTACGCGCCGGCAAAAGCGAAAATAGACGGCGTGCTTTTTAACGTCTACTGGGGCGCTAAAATGATCGAACTTCCTTTTTCTATAAAGTTAAACGACTTCGAGCTTAAGCGCTATCCGGGCTCAAATTCGCCGATGAGCTACTCTAGCGACGTTATCGTCGAGGATTCGCACACCGGCGATTTTCCTTATAAAATTTACATGAACCACGTACTAGACCACGACGGATATAGATTTTTTCAAAGCAGCTACGATATGGACGAGCTTGGCACCGTACTATCGGTAAACCGCGACCCGGGCAAAATCCCGACCTACGTCGGCTACTTCTTACTGGGACTTGGGCTATTTTTAAACGTTATAAATCCTCGCTCGCGCTTTAGAAAACTAGCCAAAATGATAAACGAGGACGCCGTCAAAAAACTCGCCGCAATCCTTCTAGTAACGAGCGCGGTAGCGTTTTCACCGACTAAAATTTATGCTATGGATGAGGCTTTAAATATCGACGCAAGTCACGCCAAAGAGCTTTCTACGCTAATAGTTCAAAGCGGCGACGGCAGGATGAAGCCTTTTGATACGGTCGCAAGGGATATCTTAAACAAAATCCACCGTAGCGATACGCTTGAGGGGCTAAATGCCGACCAAGCCGTGCTTTCGATGATGACGAACGGTTTTTACTGGCGCGACAAACCTATAATCTACGTAAATAATAAAGAGATAAAAAAGCTAATCGGCATAGACGAAAAGGACAAATTTGCAAGCTACAACGACTTTTTTGAAAGCGACAAAGACGGTAAAATCGCCTACAAACTCTCCAAATTCGCCGAAGCTGCAAACCGTAAAATGCCGGGCGAGAGAGGCACCTTTGATAAAGATATACAAAAAATAGACGAGCGACTAAACATCCTTCATATGGTATTTTGGGGCGAAATTTTCGCCGTGTTTCCAAAGATAGATGACCCAAATAATACCTGGTACGGCATAGCTTCTGCGATGATGTATTTGCCTAAAAACGAGAGCGAACAAATCGTCAGGATGCTAAAAGATTATTTTACCGGCGTCGTCGATGCTACCGAAAACAACGACTGGCGCAAAGCAAACCAAGCTCTAGCCGAGATAAAAACCTATCAACAAGAACACGGCAAATCCGTCATCCCAAGCCAAAAACGCGTCGAAATGGAGCTATTTTTTAACGAGTATAAAATTTTCGAATCGCTCACGCTCGTATATCTTTTAGCCGGATTTGGGCTTTTGTGCTTCATTTTCGTAAAGATGGCGCGCCCTAAACTAAATATTAAGGGGCTATTTAAAATCGTCTACGGTATAAATATTCTAGCCTTTTTACTACATACTTTCGGTATCGGCGTGCGCTGGTACGTCGCCGAGCACGCTCCTTGGAGCAACTCTTACGAATCGATGATTTACATCGCTTGGGCTTTGAGTTTATCCGGTATAGTTTTTTCTCGCCAAAGCCCGGTAGCCATGGCGCTAACGTCGATTTTATCGGGCGTTACGCTATTTGTAGCGCACCTTAGCTGGATGGATCCGCAAATCACTACTCTAGCGCCCGTGCTTCAGAGCTACTGGCTAACCATCCACGTGTCGGTTATCACTGCTAGCTACGGATTTTTAGGACTTTGTTCGCTGCTTGGTATGTTTACTCTCGTGCTTTTTGCTCTGCAAGGCGATAAAGAAAATAAAGAAATTTCGCGAAACATCCTTGAGGCTACTCGCATAAACGAGATGGCGATGATACTGGGCCTTAGCCTGCTTACGATGGGAAATTTCCTAGGCGGCGTGTGGGCGAACGAGAGCTGGGGCCGCTACTGGGGCTGGGATAGTAAAGAGACTTGGGCGTTAGTTTCTATCCTGATATACGCGGCAGTTTTGCACGTTAGATTTATCCCTAAGCTAAATAGCCAATACGTCTTTGCCGTCGCTTCTATGTTTGCTTATTGGTCGATTATAATGACGTATTTTGGCGTAAATTTTTATCTCAGCGGTATGCACTCCTACGCTGCCGGCGAGCCTGTACCGGTGCCGCCTTTCGTATGGATAGGCGCGCTTTTGATGGTTTTGATCGCCGTTTTGGCGTATTTTAGGAAACCTATAAAAGGAGTAAAACTATAATGAATCAAACCACGGTAATAATCATTTTAGCTACCGTTCTTTTAATACTCGTAGCTTCTCTTATTTTTCTGGCGGCAAAACTCGGCGGCGACAAGATCGCAGCCAGCGCCGCAGCCAAAGAGGCTGCTGAGCGGGGCGTTACTTTAGACGACCTATTTACCGTAGCAAGCGATCCTAGTACTAGTAAAAATAAACTTTTTTCTATATTAAGGATGTTTTCTACGAATTTTAGATTACCGCCCAAAAAAGACGGCGTAGCTCCCGACGAAGCCAAAGAGTATCTAAATTTTATTACGGCTTTAGCCTCGCACAAAAATGCCGACGCTAAGCTAATCGCATTTATGAGCAACGAACTAAAAAAGAAAAATCCCGAGTACGTAAGAGAAATCGAAGCCTACGAGCAAAAAGGAACCTTAAAAAGTAGGTCGTAGCTCGTAAATTTTAAAGACCCAAAACGCGAATTTCGGTATATAAAGCGATCGTCTTGCGCCGCTGCCATAAAACCCTCGTCTGCCGATTTTATGGGCTTAGCATTAATCTAAATCACCCAATTTAGCCGCTCTTTTATCAAGCGGCAAAAACGATACTTACGTCATTAAGCTCGGTTTGAAAGCAAGCGATACGCATATTTTACGCCGTTTTAGAGATAAAAGGCGCAAACCGCTTACCCGCAGCTAAAGATACCGTATTTTTCAGGCAGCTATAGCCCGTTTGGCTAAAATTTAACGCTTTAAACGCGCAAAAAACTGGCGTCGCCTAGACTAAAGCACAAATTTAGGCGGTTTAGACGTATGGCCGGAAGTATTTTTGCGCCCGCGCTTTTACAAAGCTAAAATCGACGATCTCAAATTTGGCCTTTTATGTCCGCAAAAAGCGACTCGGCTAGCCGCGCGATACGCTAGATTTTACGCTAAAGCATCCCTATTTGCCCGCGCTAAATTTGGGATATTTGGATCAAAATTACGCCTTTTAAACGGGCCGACGCTTGCCTACGTTAGCTCACTTCACAAACGGCAACTCAAATTTAACCCACTCGTAGTCAAGTCCGATCTTCGTCGCGGCCTCGTAGCAAATCGCGCTAAGAAGCCCCGCAAAAAGCCCTGCGAGCATATCGTCGCCCATCACGCCAAGCCCGCCCTTAACATCCCTATCGATGCGCCCGATCACAGAGGGTTTCCAGATATCAAATAGCCTAAAAAAAGCCACCGAGAGCGCAAACTGCACCGCCGTAGCGCCGCTGATAGATATCGCCAGCCAAACGCCAGCAACCTCGTCTATCACGATGCTGCCGTGATCGTGTACGCCGGTTTTTGCTTCATAATCGTCGATAATCTTTATGCTATACAAAAAAAGGCAAATCGAAACCAAAAATAGCGTGGAAGCTGGCAGGATCGTCAAAATCCCAAACGCCGCGATCGCGCCCGCTATCGAGCCCACCGTGCCCGGAGCTTTGGGGCTTAGGCCGGCGCCGAAAAACGTTAAAAACAACCTTTGCATAATTTTCCTTGAAATCAAATTTACATCATCGGCACATTTTACTCACCGATTTTTGGCGCGATTTTAGCAAATTTAGCTTGCAAATTTCAAAATTCAAACGTCAAATTTGCGCCAAGCTCGGATATTTTCAAATTTACAGGCGCAAGCAGCTAAATTTGAAGCAAAAGCGCAAATTTTACCCAGGCTTTTCGGCTCGTATATTTACACCCACGCCCTGCGCAAAAACCCGCACCTCTAAAACGTCAAATTTGACGCCAAATACGGCACGACGTCTCTCTCCAATAAAGCCGCAAGCCTAGCACCATAAATAAACAATACTAAATTTTGAGTTTTTACGACGCGGGTCTTAGCAAGTAAATTTAAAGCCCGAATTTGTAAAAAGCTAGGTTATAAATTCAAGCGCAAAATTTAGGCGCGGCACGCAAGGCAAATCAAAATGCCTTACTTCGCCTACGGCTCAAATTTAGCAAAGCTAAGACGCGCGGCCTACATAGCTAAATATTTTACCGACTCTGCTAAAAATGCCTGCGAGACGAACTGCCGCTTTTGCTAAAACAGCCGAAAGCAAATTTAGCTTAGCGACGTGGTCTGATAAAGCTTCATTAATTTTTCGTAGAATTCCCTCTCCGTCTGCTTTTCGAGCAGCCCGTTGCTAGGAAAAAGATCGTCGCAAAGCTTTTGGATATTTTCAAATCGGTTCGGGAAAAGCTCGCTCAGTACCATCGCCGAGATGTCGCGCCGCATGAGGATCGCAGGAGGCAAGATACCCGCTAGCAACAATGTTTTTAGCGTCTGGGCGTGGTATTTGATATGGTGGTGCTGGCCGTGCGGGCAGGTCTTGGTGCTAACTAATGTTTTGCATTCGTTGCAATAAACAAGCTCCGGCAGCACGACTATCTCCAAATTTAGATCGTTTTTGTATCGCTCTAGCACCGTGTGAGCGACGTTGTGATCGTAAAACATCCCGATACCCGCGTGATTTTGACCGACTACGAGCTTATCCGCTCCCAGGCGATGCGCCGCGATGCACTCTAGAGTCGGATTTAGGTGCGAGCTAAAGAGGCTGGAGTTTTCAAACGGTACGATGATTAGGCGATTTTGCGGGATGTAGTTTTGGATGAAGTATTCAAGCACTCTTTTTTTGAGCGCAAAGCTCATCACCTCGTCCGCGCCGTGGCTTTTGAGTAAAAAAAGCAACACCAAATCAGCCTTATCTATCGTCATCCTGATAAGGCGTTCGTGCGCGCGGTTAAATGGCTCTGCAGTAAGCATGATAGCTGTGATTTTTTGTGCGTTTTGCTCCTTTTTAACGGTCATGATACGCTCTTTTACCTTTTCTAACGCGCTGCCGTAGATGTTTATCTCGCCGCTTATAGCTAGCTTGCCGCAGCATTGCCGCGCCGACTCGGTTTCGTTAGCGCGAAAGATATTTTGCGCGCTTTTGGTTTCGTCAAATTTAAACGAACCGCTTACGTTTATGTGCCCGACAGGCTCGCCGCTAGAGTTTATCAGCTCTATTTTCTCGCCTTTTTGCGCGTTTTTTATCGTTTCTTGATTGCGCTTACCTTGCGGCGCGAATACGAAAGCATATGGCATCGGTTCGCCGCCTAAAAAGCCCGTTTCATAGACCTCGTTTGCCTCTTTTTCGTTCATCAGGCGGTTAAATTTGCTAAAAATTTGATTTTCTATGAGATCAAGCGCCCCAAAAGCCTCGTCGTTTATCAGTATGCTATTTTTTCTTGGCGACGTCATATTTTTTCCTCTTTTCCCAAAGCGATTTGCGCGAGATGCCTAGCTTTTTGCTAAGCTCGGTGTCGGGGTATTTGTCCTGATAGTTTACGATGATGTGCTTGATGTAGTCGTCGATCGTCAAAATTTCGTCGATTTGGAAATTTTTCTCGTCGCTTGTGATATTTAGAGTCTCCATCGGCGCTTCTTCGTTAGGATTGGTCGAGCTTGCGATGAGCTTGCGTTTAGCGGCGAGAGATACGATCTGATTTTTGGCCTCTTGGCGTAAAATTTGAAAATTTGAAAAATACAAAAGCGTGCGCGGATTTGCCGCGGCTATGGCTTCTACGTCGATGCCGGGTTCTAGCGGGACGTATTTGAAGCTCAAATTTAGCGCCTTTGCGTATTCGAAAACGAAATTATCGGCGTTTATCATTTTATTGCACTTGATGAGAAGCGGCAGCTTTATGCGCTTAAAGTCGAAATTTAGCGCCGAAACGGCCTTAAAATGATAGTTTAGGTAGTCTTGATAGGTTTTTATAAATGTTTGCAGCCTTCTAAACTCCTCGAAATGTTTGATCTTTCGCACCAGCTCCTCGATCATAAACGGCTTTTGTATGTAGTCGCTAGCACCCGCTTTTATCGGGATCGAGACGGTATCGTTACTGATGTAGGTGATGAGCAGGATGACGACGGAGTCTTTAAATTTTTGTATGATTTTTAGCGTCTCGTCGCCCGCAAACGCGCTAGAGAGCAGCACCACGTCAAAGTGCACGTCCTTGCCGCCCTCCTTTACCCTCTGCCCAGGCCCGCTTTTCATCGCCTCCGCCGCGCTCCTTGCGATCTCGCACTCGTAGCCTAGATCTTCTAGCTTTGATGCGATGCTTTGGGCTAGGTAGATTTCGTTTTCTATTATCAAAACTCTCATTTTTTTACTTTCGTCGTTTTATTTTTGCGTCCAGTCGTAAATTTTTAGACTCGTCGACGCCGTGGCGGCTATGCCCTCGCCCCGCCCCGTAAAGCCTAGCTTTTCGGTCGTCGTGGCCTTTACGTTTATGCGGCTCGGGGTTAAATTTAGCGCATTTGCGATGTTTATTTCCATCGCGGATTTAAATTTACTAAGCTTTGGCCTCTCGGCGATAACGGTAATATCGGCGTTAATAAGCTCAAATCCGACGCTTTGAACGAGCCTATATGCTTCTTTTAGTAACATAGCCGAGTCGGCGCCCTTAAATTTATCGTCGGTGTCGGGGAAATGTTCGCCTATATCGCCCAGCCCGGCCGCTCCTAGTATCGCGTCGATGAGCGCGTGGATAGCTACGTCGCCGTCGGAGTGAGCCTTTAAATTTCTTTCAAAAGGGATTTTTTCGCCGCCGATTGTTACGAAACTTCCCTCTTTTTTCTCTTCTTCAAAGGCATGCACGTCAAAGCCGTTTCCCACGTAAATTTCACTTGACGGCGCGCTAAGGCCGCAAATTTTGGCTAGATCGTCTTTAAACGTGATTTTTCTAGCGTTTTCATCGCCTTGCACGTACCAAATTTTACCGCCCGCAGCCGCTATCGCCGAGCTATCGTCGGTGTAAATTTGACCTGATTCAAGCGCGCTTTTTAGCATCGCCGTGCGCGAGAGCTGCGGAGTTTGGATGAGCTTGATCTGCTCTCTATCTACGACGCCCGCGCCTAGATAAACGGTATCGGGTACTTTTAGCGCAGGCACGACGCAGTCGGCGTTTTGGATGCCGCCTATTATACGAGAAAAAAGCTCCGCGCTAATCATCGGACGAGCGATGTCGCTAACCAAAACAAATTCGCTTTGAACGAGTTTAAGAGCGTTTTTTAGGCTCTCTTGACGCGTCGCTCCGCCTTTTACGAAGCGGTACGACGGGGCAAATTTGCTCATATATTTTTCCTCGTTTGAGGCGATAATTATCTCTTTAAAAGCATAATGCGAGCTTAAATTTTTAGCGGCAAAGAGCCATAGCGGATCGCTTTCGACGCGCAACCACTGCTTTTTAACGGGCATTTCAAAACGGCTGGAGCTTCCGGCTCCAAGCATTATCAGCGTAACGTCTAGCAAAATTTCTCCTTTGGCGAAGTGTTACGATATTATACAGATAAAAAGCTTGTTTTTATCTTTTTTGAGTAATATTAGAACCAAAAATTTAAGGAGCGAAATATGAAAGAATTTCGGGTCAAATTTAACTCCGCCGACAAAACTCCGACGCAGATGTACTATGCCAAAAAAGGCGTCATAACGCCCGAGATGAACTACGTAGCGCAGGCTGAAACGCTAAATCCCGAGCTCGTTAGAAGCGAGGTCGCCGCGGGCAAGATGATAATCCCCGCCAACATCCATCACGCAAATTTGCTCCCGATGGCGATCGGCAGGGATGCCAAAACCAAAATCAACGCAAATATCGGCAACTCAAGCCTAAGCAGCGATATAGACGCCGAGCTTGAAAAGCTGCAAATTTGCCTAAAATACGGCGCCGACACGGTCATGGATCTAAGCACGGGCGGCGATCTAGATGCCATTAGAAGCGCCATAATCGCAAACTCGAGCGTCCCCATAGGCACCGTGCCGATGTATCAGATCATCCACGATATAAAAGAGGTCGAAAATTTAACCGCAAACGACATCCTGAAAACGCTTGAAAAACAGGCGCGCCAGGGCGTTAGCTACTTTACGATACACGCGGGCTTTTTGCTCAAATTTATGCCGCTAGTCGCAAAACGCAAGATGGGTATCGTTAGCCGCGGCGGTAGCCTAACTGCTAGCTGGATGATGCACCATCACAAAGAAAACCCGTTTTACGAGGCCTTTGACGATATTTTAGAAATTTGCGCCGCTCACGACGTCGCGCTATCTCTTGGCGACGGGTTGCGTCCAGGTTGCCTATACGACGCGACCGACGAAGCTCAGCTTAGCGAGCTGCGGGTTTTAGGCGAGCTGACGCTACGCGCATGGGAGAAAAACGTGCAGGTTATGATCGAGGGGCCGGGTCATATTCCTTTAAACCAAATAGAGTATAATATGAAAATCGAACGCGAGCTGTGCCACGGCGCGCCTTTTTACGTGCTAGGGCCGCTACCTACGGACATTGGCGCGGGGTATGATCACATCACTTCGGCTATCGGCGGGACGATGGCGGCCTTTTACGGAGCCTCGATGCTGTGCTACGTGACGCCTAAAGAGCACCTTGGTTTGCCAAACGCAAACGACGTCAGAGAGGGTATCGTAGCGCATAAAATCGCCGCTCACGCAGCCGACGTCGCGCTAGGCAAGGCAGGCGCGATAGAGCGCGATCACGCGATGAGCGACGCTAGATACGCTTTTGACTGGAATAGGCAGTTTGAGCTAAGCCTAGATCCCGAAAGGGCGCGCGAGCTACACGATGAGAGCTTGCCGCAAGAGTCGTTTAAAAAGGCGGAATTTTGCTCGATGTGCGGGCCTAAATTTTGCGCGTATAAAATTTCGAAAAATCTAACGAAGGAGAAAAATGTTAAGTAAAGAGGAAGTCTTAAACAGACTAAAAGGCGTGATATATCCGGGCTTTGAGAAAGATATCGTGAGCTTTGGATTCGTAAAAAACGTCGAAATCGGCGATAAAATTTTAATCGAGGTCGAGATCGTAAGCTCAAATCCGGACGTAGCAAACGAGCTGCGAACCGATATAAAGCGCGTGATGGGCTCAAACGAGTGCGTCATTAATATCATCCAACCAAAAATCCCAGAGGAAAAAAGCAACACTCAAAGCGGTAAAAACATCGCTCCGCAGATCAAAAATTTCGTAATGGTAAGCTCGGGCAAAGGCGGCGTGGGCAAGAGCACTACGACGCTAAATTTAGCTATCTCGATGGCGAAGCTAGGCAAAAAAGTAGGCATCCTAGACGCCGACATCTACGGTCCAAATATCCCTAGAATGCTCGGCGAAGTAGGCACGCAGCCTCAAGTCGTCGGCAACAAACTAAAACCGATCCTGACTCACGGCGTCGAGATGATGAGTATGGGCGTGCTAATGGAAGAAGGCATGAGCCTCATCTGGCGCGGCTCGATGATCATGAAAGCTATCGAGCAGCTGCTAAAAGACGTATTCTGGAGCGAGCTGGACGTGCTGTTTTTAGATATGCCTCCAGGAACCGGCGATGCGCAGCTAACTCTAGCTCAAAGCGTGCCGGTGACTGCGGGCGTGTGCGTTACGACGCCGCAAGTGGTAGCGCTAGATGATAGCAGAAGAGCGCTTGATATGTTTGAGAAGCTTCACATCCCGATCGCCGGCGTGATAGAAAATATGAGCGGATTTATCTGCCCTGAAAGCGGTAAGGAGTATGATATATTTGGCAAAGGCACGACCGAGGAAGTGGCAAAAGCTTATGACACCGAAGTGCTAGCCGAGATACCTATCGAGCCTGCCGTTAGAGTCGGCGGAGATAACGGCAAGCCGGTGAGCTTTTACGAGCCAAACTCGGTTACGGCTAAACGCTACGAAAAAGCGGCGGCTAGGCTCTGGGAGATAATCGAAAATATCAACGATGACGGCGGCGCGGACAACTCGTCTATCCAGCCCGTGATGGACGGCAAGAGCGCTTGCTCGAAGTAAAATTTAAAATCTAAAGCCCGAATCTACTCAAATTTGGGCTTTAACTCTCGCAAATTTACAA
Organism: uncultured Campylobacter sp.; assembly: GCA_963531395.1. Classification (GTDB taxonomy): domain Bacteria; phylum Campylobacterota; class Campylobacteria; order Campylobacterales; family Campylobacteraceae; genus Campylobacter_A. The sequence continues at coordinate 1,571 of CAUSIL010000041.1, read as the reverse complement.
ATTTAGGAGAACGACGATGAAAGCGATCGTAACGGTGATCGGCAAGGACAAGGTTGGCATTGTGGCGGGCGTTTCGGCTAAGCTCGCGCAGCTTGGGCTAAACATAGACGACATCAGCCAGACGGTTTTGGATGAGTTTTTTACGATGATGGCGGTGGTTTCCAGCGAGGAAAAGCAGGACTTCACGGCTCTGCGTGAGGAGTTAAATGAGCTCGGCGAAAAGCTAAAAGTTAAAATCAACATCCAAAGCTCGGCGATATTTGACGCCATGCACAACATCTAAGGCACGCAGATGGACATCAAAAACGTAACCGAAACGATCGCGATGATCGAGGAGCAAAATTTCGACATCCGCACGATCACGATGGGCATCAGCCTGCTTGACTGCATCGATCCCGATATGGGCAAAGCTGCGGAGAAAATTTACGCAAAAATCACCGACAAGGCGCGCGATCTGGTAAAGGTCGGTAATGAAATTTCAGCAGAGCTTGGCATCCCGATCGTAAATAAGCGCGTCTGCGTAACGCCTATCGCCATCATCGGCGCAGCGACGAACGCTACTGACTACGTCCCGCTTGCTAGAGCGATGGACGAGGCGGCGCAAAAGGTCGGTATCGACTTTATCGGCGGCTTTTCGGCGCTAGTGCAAAAGGGCTACGCAAATGGCGATAAAATTTTAATCGACTCCATCCCCGCCGCGCTTGCCGCGACGCAAAAGGTCTGCTCGTCGGTAAATATCGGCTCGACCAAGACGGGCATAAATATGAGCGCGGTCGCCGACATGGGGCGCGTGATCAAAGAGACGGCGCGGCTTTCGGACCTTGGCGCCGCCAAACTCGTCGTATTTGCTAACGCCGTCGAGGATAATCCCTTCATGGCGGGCGCATTTCACGGCGTGGGCGAGGCTGAGGTCGTCATAAACGTGGGCGTATCGGGCCCCGGCGTCGTTAAGCGCGCGCTTGAGAAGGTGCGCGGAGCGAGCTTTGACGTGGTCGCCGAGACCGTGAAAAAGACGGCGTTTAAGATCACGCGCATCGGACAGCTCGTCGGCCAAATGGCGTCCGAGCGGCTAGGCGTGAAATTTGGCATCGTTGATCTCTCGCTAGCTCCGACTCCGGCGGTGGGCGATTCGGTCGCGCGCGTGCTTGAGGAGATGGGGCTAGAGCGCGTCGGCACGCACGGCACGACGGCTGCGCTTGCGCTGCTAAACGACGCGGTCAAAAAGGGCGGCGTGATGGCCTGCAACCAAGTAGGCGGGCTTAGCGGCGCGTTTATCCCCGTTTCCGAAGATGAGGGCATGATCGCCGCGGTGCGCGCGGGCTCGTTAAATTTAGAAAAGCTCGAAGCGATGACCGCGATCTGCTCGGTGGGGCTCGATATGATCGCGATCCCGCAGGATACGCCCGAGCAGACGATCGCCGCGATCATAGCCGACGAGGCCGCGATCGGCGTGATAAATCAAAAAACGACCGCCGTGCGCATAATCCCAAAAGGCAAAGAGGGCGACACGCTGGAATTTGGCGGGCTTCTGGGCAGCGCGCCCGTGATGAGCGTAAATAAAAACTCATCAG
>CAUSIL010000040.1:0-12084 GCA_963531395.1 uncultured Campylobacter sp. | reverse complement strand
CTATCAAAGGAAAAGCGCTTCTATTCCATTCGACTATTTCTCTTTCTCCTGCATAATATCCTCTGCTAGTTGGGTTTTCGTAGACATTGATCTTTCCGTATAAATTTCCGTAGTAATGAAAAATAGCCGAGGTTATAAACCCGTCTGCGAAAAATACCATAAACCAAACAAAAAGCCAAAGCAATTTGCGTTTGCCTTTGGGGGCGATTAAAGCGACAAAAAAGCTTACGATTAGAAAAACTAGTGCGATTAGAAGTGCTGCGGTGCCGTACATATCGTCAAATTTCTAAAACTTCAGGCTCCCCAAATAGTCGTTTGGCTTCTTTTAAAACCGCTTGGTTTTTTGCGGCTTTAGGATCGGTTTGGGTTTTTGTAGCCAAATTTGACGTAGGATTTTGAGCGTTCAAATTTGCCTCGCTTGATGACGAGTCGTCAAAATTCGCTTCGCCTTGAAACTCGTCTCCTATTAAATTTGCCGTATCTAAATTTTGCCTTGCGGTCGTGCTTGTCGGCTCGCTCGCGTCTTGCTCAAAGGGTGCGGCGATACCCTCATAGTCCGCCGCCTCGCCAAACATCTCGCTCACATCGTCCGGATCAAACGACGGCTCGCCAAAGCTTGCCGTTTGCGGAGCGCTGTTTTGGTTAAATTTAGCGGTAGCGCTTGGTTTTTGCGGCGTTTTTGCGGCGTTTTGACACTCTAGACGCCTTAGCTCGTCGTCTAAAAAAGCCAGATCTGCCCCTGCTAGGGCGCCGTCATCGGTCTTAAATTTCAGCGAATACGCCTCATGAAAATCGTGCGTGTCGTCGCGCATCCCCTCAAAATCGGGCGCAAATTTAGGCTCGGTCGATTGATCTAAACCAGCCTGCGTTTGCGAGTTTTTCGTCAAATTTGCCGCATTTTCGTTTAAATTTAAGGGCTCGGTTTCACCCATAGGCAAGTCGCTTGCCGTTTGCAAAATATCCGCTTGCGTTTGCGGCGTCAAATTTTCCGTTTGCTCGTCCTGCTCGCCGCTTTTAAATTCGGCGCCCAAATTTTGCTCCGAGGGCGTAGCCGTCATCTCCTCGCTACCGTTTGCAAACAAATTTCCGGTCAAATTTGATGGCTCTTGCGCTTGGGAGTTTTGATTTAAATTTTCCGCCGCGTCCGCCGCGTCAAATTTGGTGCTCTCACGGTTTGAAGCTATTTCGTCGCCCTCAAATTTAGCCTCGCTGCCGCGCTCAACCTCCAAATTTGCCGCGCTTTTCGCCGTCAAATTTGCCGCCGCGCTTTTTTGCTCTGCACCCCCTATTTCGGGGCTTTGCTTGGGAGTTATCTTTATCTTTGCGCTCTCACCAAAAAGACTGCGCAAAATCTGCAAAATCACCTTCGAGCTCTCACGAAGCCGCCGCTGATCGTCGCCGGCCGCACTTGAGGCCAGACTCATACAGCCGCTTGAGAAGTCCAAAAACTCGATGCAGTTTTTAAAGCACTCGCCAAGATCAAAGCTGCGGTCGTAAATTTTGGCTAAAAACGCTTCGTAGGCCGGATTTGGAGTTTTCGCGGCGCCGGTTTGGCTGCCTGGCTCCTGAGGCGTCTGGGCGCTTAAATTTTGCCCTTGAGTCGCGCCGTTTTGCGAAGCGAGTTTAGCCGCGTTTGCTCCCGTCAAATTTGACTCGTCCGCAGAGGCTGAAATTTGACCCGTCTGCGCAGGAGCCCTAAACCTAGCCGCTTCGCCTCGTCCGCCAGCAAAATTTGGCGCAGCACGAGGAGTGCTAAAATCAGCCGCGCGCGCCTGCGAATCCGCAAATTTTTCCCTCGCGTCCACGGCTATCATCTCGTCGATCGATTTTAGATTTATCGCCTCGATCATCATAAAAAGCATCACGCCAAGCACGAAACCGCCGTCGCTGCTGACGCTTAGCATCGAGCGCGCCTGCGAGAGGATCCTAAAAAATCTCTCATACAAAAGCAGCGAGTATTTCGGGCTTTGTGCGAGGAAATTCGCCTTGAGATTGGCCGTTATCTCGTCTATCACCATCTCGGCGTCGTAGCTCTCCAGCTGCGCTACCGCCGCGCTTACGGCCGATTTGTCGCCGCTCATAACGAGCGCCAAGATCTCCTCTATGCGCTGCGGATCAAGCAACCCCAGCATCTGCGCGACGGCACTTTGCGTGAGCTCGCCCTTGGCATAGATGATGGCCTGATCTAGCAACGTGAGAGTATCGCGCAGCGAGCCCGCGCCGCTACGAGCGAGGATCTCGAGAGCCTCTTTTTCGTGCGGGACGTTTTCGCGGTTTAGGATAGAGTCAAGATGCGCGACGACGTCCGGGCGCGAGATCTGGCGAAATCTAAAATGCTGCGTGCGCGATAGCACCGTAGCCGGGAGCTTGAGCGGATCGGTCGTGGCCAGGATAAATTTGACGTAGGGCGGCGGCTCCTCGAGCGTCTTTAGCAGCGCGTTAAACGCGGGCGTGGAGAGCATGTGCACCTCGTCGATGATAAAAATCTTAAAGCGCGCGATCGCCGGAGCGTACTTGGTCTGCTCGATGAGTCCCTTTATATCGTCGATACCGCGGTGGCTGGCCGCGTCCATCTCGATGATGTCGATGTGGCGGCCTTCGTTTGCGGCGATACAGTTGGCGCACTGCTCGCAGGGCCGGCTGGTCGGTCCGTGATCGCAAACCAGCGCCTTTGAAAATATCCTCGCGCTTGATGTCTTGCCGCTGCCGCGAAGCCCCGAAAAAAGGTAGGCGTGAGTGAGGCGGTTCTCGTCCAAAGCGTGCGTGAGGCTAGTGCTGACGGCCTCCTGTCCTACGAGTTCGCTAAAATTTCGCGGTCTATATCTAAGCGCTAATGCTTGCAACACGGATTTTTCCTTAAATTTAAAATTAAGATATTCTACTTTTTTTTGGATAAAAATTTAATATATTACGGCTCGGCGCGTCGCGAGGCGGGATAAATTTCGGCGAGCAAATTTGCCTGCAAGCGCAAATCCGTCGCATGCGGGTATCAGGCGAGCAAATTTGACGCGCGCTGCTTGCTCACGATAAACCGCGATAAATTTAACGCAAAATAGTCTTGCCAAAACGCCGTCAAATTTAGCCGCGGCAATTTTGGTAATTTGGCGAAATTTGCTATAATCGCTCGAAAATGAAATTCAAAAAAAGGTAGAAAATGAGAAAGGTTATATTATGCGCGCTTGCTTTGGCATTTGGATTATTAGCTGCCGGTTGCGAGAGGAACGACTACCAGCACCCGATGTACCGCTCTACTAAAAATAAATAACTCCAAATCAGGCGGTTACTCGCCGCCTTAAAATTTCACCACTCGCAGGCTTCTTTTATCTTAATAAGATATGGATATGTATAAAAATTTAATGTATTAAAATAAAAAGCGGCAAATTTTAGCAAACGAAGCGGATCAAATTTGAGCTAAATTTATTTACTCAAATTTGGTCCAGGTGCCGCACTCTAAATTTATCGCCCAAAGCGCATGCGGCCAAATGGCTCAAATCGGCTACAGATCGCCAAACAGCGCTTTTAGATCCTTCGCGTTTTCGTCTTTGCTCTCGCCTCTAGCGCCTAGCTCGTTTAGCTCGATCTCATAGCCCGTTAGCATGCTAGCTAGCCTGATATTTATGCCGCTTTTGCCGATAGCCTTGCTCTTTTGCTCGGTTACTAGGCTCACGACGGCTTTACCGTCATCGCCGATTTTAACCGAGCTGATGATCGCCGGCGCCATCGCTCGCGTGATGAGGATAGTAGGCTCGGCCGAATACTCGATCGCGTCGATATTTTCGCCGTTTAGCTCCTTTGTAACGGCATTTATACGCACGCCTTTGGTACCCACGGTCGCGCCCACGGGATCGACGTTAGGCGAGGTGGCTACGAGCGCTACTTTAGCTCGTTCGCCCGGGATTCTGGCACTTGCCGCGATCAGCACAAGGCCGTCCTTAATCTCGGGCACTTCGGCTTTTAGCAGTGCTTCGAGGAATTTTGGCGACGTGCGGCTTAGCTCGACCTTGATACCCATAGATTTGTCGATATAGACGCTTTTTATGACGGCTTTTACGACGTCGCCGGGCTTAAATTTCTCGCCTTTTATGCGGTTTTTGCGCGGCATCACGGCTCGCAGCTCGTCTATTTCTATGAAGGTATTTTCCTCGCTATCCACGCGCGTAACGGAGCCAAAAACCATGTGCCCGACCATGTCTTGATATTTTTGGAAGATTTTTTCCTCCATCAGGCGCTGGATGTGATACTCAAGCTCTTGATGAAGCGTCTGCGCGGCGGTGCGGCCGAGGTTGTCGGTAGATAGCTCGTAGGTTAGCTCGTCGCCGATCTCTACTCCGCTATCGACCTTTCTAGCCTCTTTTAGACCTATAAAATGTTCGTTATCCTCGGCCAACCGCTCGTCGCCGTCCTCAACGACGGTGATTTTTTGATACAGATGAAGGGTCTTGGTCGCATTATCTATAACCGCGTCGTATTCGTAGTTTTCGCCGTAAATTTTCTTTGCGGTATTGATAATAGCTCTTATGACGCGCTCTTTTACGTCTTCGATTTCAAGCCCTTTTTCATTTGCGATAGATTCTATGATATCTGCTATTTTCTCCATATTATTTTTTGCTCCGTTATTTATTTTTTGGGGAATTTTTGAGTTAGAGGGGTATTATACAAGCTTTATACTTTTAAGAAGTTTAATGCGTTTTTTAAGATGTTTTTGCTATATTCACAGATTAAATTAAAGATTTCAAAGGATTAAAGATGGAGCTAAAACTCGCTAGAACGCAACTTGACGCCAAACCAAAAACGATCTCTCTTGAAAAAATCGAAGCGGCATTTGCTAAAGATCCGCAACAAATTTTCTATTTCGACAGAGAAAATAGCCACAAACAACTCATCGCTTTGGTCGAATTTTTCGAGGAAAAGGGCCTTAGCGTCTATCACCGCACCGTTCGCTACGGCCTAGACGAAAACGACTACATGTACGAAGTGCATATTTTATAAGGCGAGTTTTGAGCAAAAAGGTATTTATCCAAACGCTAGGATGCGCTATGAACGTCCGCGACAGCGAGCATATCGTCGCCGAACTAAAAGAAAAGGAAAATTACGATTTAACGGACGATATCGCCGAGGCCGACCTCATCCTCATCAACACCTGCTCGGTGCGCGAAAAACCCGTACATAAGCTTTTTAGCGAGGTCGGCGGCTTTGAAAAAGTAAAAAAAGCAGGCGCTAAAATCGGCGTTTGCGGCTGCACGGCAAGCCATCTGGGAAGCGAAATTTTTAAACGGGCGCCTTACGTGGACTTCGTACTGGGCGCGCGAAACGTCAGTAAAATTTCAGCCGCGGTTAAGACGCCTAAATTTATCTCCACCGACATAAATCACGACGAGAGCGAGTATGCATTCGGCGAATTTCGCGGCTCGCCGTATAAAAGCCATATAAATATCTCGATCGGCTGCGATAAAAAATGCACCTACTGCATCGTCCCGCACACCAGAGGCGACGAGATCTCAATCCCCGCAAATTTGATCCTACGCGAAGTAAAAAAAGCCGCCGAGGGCGGAGCCAAGGAGATTTTCTTACTCGGGCAAAACGTAAACAACTACGGCAAGAGATTTTCGGGCGCGCACGAGAAGATCGACTTTAGCGACCTGCTCGTAAAGATCAGCGAGATAGGGGGCGTCGAGCGCATACGATTTACTAGCCCGCATCCGCTTCATATGGACGATAAATTTTTAGAAATCTTTAGTCAAAATCCCAAAATTTGCAAATCTATGCACATGCCGCTTCAAAGCGGAAACACCAAAGTCCTGCGCGAGATGAAGCGCGGCTACACCAAAGAGTGGTTTTTAGATAGAGCCGCTAAACTGCGCGCGATGTGTCCAAATGTTAGCATCTCAACCGACATTATTGTGGCGTTTCCTGGCGAAACGGAAGAGGAGTTTGAGGACACGATGGACGTGCTAGAAAAGGTACGCTTCGAGCAAATTTTTAGTTTTAAGTATTCGCCTCGCCCGATGACTAAGGCGGCTGAATTTACCAATCAAATCCCGGAAGCCGTCGCAAGCGCCCGCCTAACCCGCCTACAAAGCCGCCACAACGAGATTTTAGACGAAATCGTCGCGGCGCAAAAAGGCAAAATTTTCGACGTATATTTTGAGGAGCTTCGCGCCAACGGCGGGGTTGCCGGCAGGAGCTTTAATAACTTCCTCGTTCAAGTCGCAGGTAGCGAAGAGCTGCTGGGCAAGACGCTAAAAGTGCGCGTGAACGATCCAAAGAGAATGGTGCTTTACGGTGAGCTTGTGGGCTAAATTTAAACGAAGCGTTTTTATAAATTTAGCCCCGCGCATTATCTATTTTTTTATTTGGATTATATTTCTAACCTGCAAAAAAAGCTTTTCTAATACAAATTTGACGAACGAGCCTTGCGTCGTGCTGTTTTGGCACGGCAGGCTAGCGCTGATGAGCTTTGCTTACGTGCACTGGTGGAAAAATGGCCAAAACCCGCAAAGACGCGCCAAAGTCATCATAAGCGATCACAAAGACGGCGAGATCATCGCGCGCGTGATTTCGTTTTTTGGTATCGGCGCCATCAGAGGCAGTAGCTCAAAAGGAGCGGTAAAGGCCCTCGCGCAAAGCTTTAGAGAGCTAAAAAGCGGCACCGACGTCATCATCACCCCTGACGGTCCGCGCGGCCCCTATCATAGCGTAGCCGACGGCGCGGTCGTCATCGCGCAAAAGCAAAATGTGCAAATACAAATTTTAAACTACGAAGCGAGTAAATTTTGGCAGCTAAAAAGCTGGGATAAAATGATAATCCCAAAGCCTTTTAGCAAGATTTCTTATACGCTCTCGCCCCCTTTTGGCGTGACGGACATGGCGCTAGAAGACGCAAGGGAGCTAATAAAAAAGGAGATGGAAAAATGAGCTCAAAGACCGTGGTTTTATCTATCGGAGCGCTTTTGGCAGCCGCTTTTATCTCGTTTATCACTCTTAGTCCGTCTTATAAAAACGCGCTTGGAGCCAAATTTTACTACGAAACGGGCGATTATGAAACCGCCTATAAACTTTCTAGCTCCGCTTATCACAAAGACGTCTACAACAAACTAGCCCACACCGTGATGGTACAAAGCGAAATCTCGCAAAAATACGCCACCTATATCGCCCGCTCAAACGGCTATCTAGAAAATATCCAAAAAATCAGCAAATCAGGCAAAATAAGCAAAGCCAATCTGGATAAAATCCGCATGATGTGCGATATCGCCGTGAGCGACTACAAAGAGCTAAAGCCGTCGAATTTGGTCGATGCGGATCTGCAAGAAGAGGCGATACGGATAAGAGATAAATTTTTAACCTTGCAAACGGAGCTATTTTAATTATATTTAATAACATTTTAGATATGATAAAAAATCGTAAATTTTAGGAGAGAGCTTGTCACTGCGCAGTTTTTTTAGCGTCTTATATCTTAGCGTCGTTATCGAGTCCAAGAAGTGCCTATTTTACGGCGAAGCGTATAAGGGCTCAAAACCGCTAAAAACCGTAAAAGCGGAGTTTGATAACGACGATACCGGCGCGGTATCGGCAAGGGCAAAAGAGTATCTAAAAAATCTGCAAAAAGAATATAAATGGGTTTATGTTTCGCTCTTTTTTGATGCCTTATCTCAAGGCGCAGTCGGTCCTAAAAATATGAGCGCTCTTGAAAAAACGGGCCTAGATCCAAAGGAGCTGACTTTCATAAATCCGGCGCCTGGCTGGATATTTTACGTAAAAACGCAGGACGTAAAAAAGGCTGAAAATTTATTCGGCGATACGGACGTGAGCCTGCTTTATTCTCCTTTAGCTCTCATTCACGATAGAATTCTTAGCCAAAATTTGGTAGGCAAAAACGCGCTTTACGTCTATGCGCACCGCGAAATTTGCGCCATTTGCATCGTTCATAAAAATATTTCCAAATTTGCCGCCGTTTGCAAACTAGAAGAGTCGAGCGAAGAAACGGCGTTTGATAAGGTTCGAAGCAGCGAAATAGACGATTTTATCGAGAGCGTAGATGAAGACTTTGTTAATTTTGACGGCGTCGAAAGTCTAGACGAGCTGCTAAAATTAGACGGCTCGGCAGATGAGTTTGAGGATCTAGGGTATGATATAAACATGCCCGCATCCACGGACGTAGCGACCTCCGTGTCGATATTTGGCCGAGATATGAGTATGTACGGCTATATTTCGCTAGCGCTTAAGGAATTTTACACAAATCCGCTATATGAAAGCGATTTTATCGAAGACGTCGTGATTTTTGACGCTACGGAGAGGACGAGTGCTACGTTTTTACACTATTTACAAAACGAACTTTTGGTTAAAACCGAGGTCTATCCCGTCGATACGCAAAAAATAATGACGGAACTAATGATAAAAGAGTTGAAAAATGACTAGTTATAGCTTTATAAAGCCTCAAAAAAAGCCTATTTTAAATCTTTTTAATAAAATTTGGATATTTTTGATAATCTCGGTTGTATTGATTTTTGCGGCGGTAAATTTTACTATCGCTTTTAAAAATCAAACGTTACAAAACGAAACGCAAACGCTAAAGCAAAATATAGAGCAAACAAAAGAGCGCATCAATCAAGCAGACGAATTAGCCGAGCTTTTAAAGCAAAGGCGAGACGTTGCGGCTCAAATAGCCTCGTCAAACGCGCTTTTAAAGCAAAGCGTGCGAAATTTACTAGACCTAGTTCCCCAAAGTATAACTTTAGAAGAAATTTCTATGGACGAAAATTCGCTCGTCGTAAAAGGAACTACGCCTAGCCGAGATGTTTTTAATATGCTGCTGGCTACGCCACTAAAATCCATTTTTAGCACGTCAAACACCTCCTTTTACCAGCTGCCTAACGGCTGGTTAAATTTCATCAGTACAAATAAAACCGATAACTCCGAGGGTCAAAATGAGCAAAGATAGAAGTTTGCAAAATATAGATGTTACTAAACTACTCATATATATACTCGTCTTTATTAGTGCATGCCTCATTATGATTTTTGGTTTTTTGGTTCCGAATATCCAAGAATATAAGCGGATAAAATACGATAACCGCGCGCAAAGCGCCGCCTCCGCACAGATAAATCAGGTTTATAACGGTAAGCAAGAGGCGCTAGATAAACTAAAATCGGATAATAAAGCGGCGCTAGATGCTTTTGAAAATAAATTTGATGAGGGTAAATTCGTAACATTCGTATCGCAGTATCTAGACTCGGTAGTATCTAAAAATAGCAATATATCTCAAAGCGAGCCGTTTTTGATAAACGAGCTAAAGATAACCGCGACGATAAAAACTCCGTCCAGACTTTACGACTTTATAGACGCATTACGGAGCTATGAAAACGTCGTCAAAATCGACTTTCCTATCGAAATGCAAAAAGACGGCGACAAGATAAGCGCGGCATTTAACGTCAAAATATACGGCTTAAGATAAATCAAACCCGACTTTATTATTTCTCGCTAAAATCTCTGTAAAATATTTAAAGCAAGGATAAAAAATGATTAAATTTAATAATGCCGCTATCGCCTCGGCGACTGCGATTTTAAGGGATTACTTAAGCGGAACGGTAAATTTTTTCGCATCCAGAAAAGCTGCAAAATCGGAGCTAACGAAACTCACGCCGGCAGATTTTAAAAACGTGCGCACAAATTTGCTAAATTTAGGCTTTAAGAGCGAGTTTATCGACGAAAATGCCGCCGAGCTATCAGAAATCCTGCGCGGTATCCTAACAGCCGAGCGCCCCAAGCTACCAAAAGACCACCCTATCGCCACCTACATCAACGAAAACGACGCCGCGCGCGAGCTAATCGCAAAGGCAAAAGAGCTGCTAAAAAAGAAATTTATCAAAAACGAATGGCTTGAAATTTACGACAAACTAGGCGGCTTTAACAGGACACACTTTGCCAGAAAACAGCACCAACTCTACTCAATGCTAGAAAACAAGGGTTTTGACCGCCCGTCGCGCTTTATGTGGAGCTTTGATAACAAGGTCCGCGACGGTATCGCCTCAGTGCGCGAGCTGCTAGAGGAAGGCAGGGCTGACGAGTTTATCGCGGCTCAGCACGAGATCTACGAAAATCTACTCGACCTGCTCGCACGCGAAGAAGCGGCGCTCTATCCGACGTCGCTGGAGCTAATCAGCGAGGAGGAGTTTCGCGCGATGAGACGAGGCGATGACGAGATCGGGTATTTTCTCATCGAAAAACCGAGCGAATTTTATCCGTTAAATTTAGACTCTGACGGCGGCCCTAAGTCAAATTTAAAGGACGTAAATTTGCAAAGCGAGTCAAATTTAAGTGCGGCAAATTTACGAAACAGCGACCTAAACGAAGCGGCTTTAAATCCGAATTTCCTAAAAGAGCTGTCGAATTTAATGAGCAAATACGGACTAAATCCAAACGCGAGCAGCGATAAAAACGCCGTTTTTGACGTTGCCACCGGCAAGCTCACGCTAGAGCAAATCAACCTCATTTATAAGCACATGCCCGTCGATCTCTCCTTCGTCGATGAAAACGAGATCGTGAAATTTTACACCGACACTAAGCACCGCGTATTTCCACGAAGCGCGGGCGTCATCGGGCGCGACGTGAAAAACTGCCACCCGCGCGAGAGCGTAGCTAGCGTGCTAGAAATCATCGACGCCTTTCGCAAGGGCGAGCGTGACGAGATCGACTTTTGGCTGGAGCTTCACGGCAAATTTATCTACATCTACTACGCCGCCGTGCGCGAAGAAAACGGCGTATTTAAGGGAGTGCTAGAGATGATGCAAGACGTCACGCGCATCCGCAGCCTAGAGGGCAGACGCACACTGGTGACGTGGGACGATCTAAAGAAAAAATACGGGGAGTAGTAAGGCGTCGCTTTGATATTTTCGTCTATTTAATTTCGCAACCACCTCGCATAAAACGTCGATCGTTTTAGTCCGTATTAAAAATAGCTTAGGCAGGTTAAAGGCGCCTTACCGCCGACCGATATCTGCCGCTCTTTGCTTAAAAATCGGCGCGCGAGCCTTCTTTTTTCGCGTCCGAGGCGAATTTCGCGTCGCTTTTTATCGTTTGCGGTTAGCGCATTGCCCGCAAAAAGCCACGACGAACTCGGCGAAAGTTAAATTTAACCTGATTTCGTATGCTTAAATTTGCGCTTTAGAGATTACGTTTAGGGCGCTAAATTTTAGCGATAAATTTAAAAATTTCGGACGCGGCGTTTTTGGTTCTCTAGAAAAGGGCTTTGTGCTTGAGCTGCGATGCGACGCCGGCAGTTTTACATTCAAATTCGCCCCGTATATTAAACCCGCTACGACAAACGAATCTAAAAATAGCTTAAATTTAACGCGCTAAAAATGAAACGCCTCTGTCAAATCGTGCCTAAAATGTTGCTTGAGCTAGCGAAATTAAAACATTAGCTTTTTGCGGCAAACCGTCTAGCCGCGCTTAACAACCTACCGCCGTGCGCGCTTTTAGTCACAAAAAACGACTCTAAATATCGCCCATACCGCCGCCAAATCGCGCCAAGACGTCACATTGGCGCGCCAGAGCATACCGACTCGGCAAAAACCGCGCTAGGAATTTTGCTTTGACGACGAGAGCCGTGCAAAAAGACGCGGCATATTCTCGCCGCTTGCATTATTTGCAGATATTTTCAAAATAGCCGTAATTTCGAGCCCTTGAAAAATAGGCGTCAGCTCGTTTAGTATCGGCTCGAAACGAAATTGAGCCGTCTTTTTTCGCGGCTCTATCGCAAATAGCAAGCTAAGCAAATACGCGAGAAAGCCCCTCAAATAGCGCAAGATCCGCTCGTGCGGCAAATAAAAATCCGCGGTTTATCGGCGGGATTTTTAGGGTACGGCACACTTCTTTAAATTTTTAATCCATCGCTGGCTTAACATAAGGCGTTACAAGTATAAAATTTGCGCCAGCCCCGACGGCCACCTTGCCGCCTAGCACGCAATCGGCGCCGTTTTCTAGACAGCGAGCGCATTCGTTTCGCTGAGCCGAGCTTAGCACGAGTCCTAGCCGCTTGCAGGCAAGATCTACGCCGCGAAGCTCATTTATGCCTCGTTTTACGAGAT
>CAUSIL010000039.1:0-12281 GCA_963531395.1 uncultured Campylobacter sp. | reverse complement strand
GTTGCCGCAGGGCTTTTTACTCCGCTTGACGTAGACGCGCCGTGCCCGGCGTTTTGCGAAAAAAAAGAAGATGAGTGGGCTTTGGGCGATAGTGCCGACTTAAATTTAAACGCCAAAATCCGTAAAAAAGAGGGGCGAAATTTACCCATAGAGCCAAACGATGCCGCGCAGACTAGCGATTTGGATTTTGGATTTACCTCCGTAGTCGGCGTATCCAAGACTAGTGCATGCCAAGCAAATTTAAAACCAAATTTTGCCAAAAATGCTAGCCAAAACGGCGACGTGACTTTGGCGGAGGCAAATTTATCTGCGGACGCTTCGTCGCTACAAACGGCTCAAAATCAAAAACAAACGCTAAATTTGATAAATCGCCAAGAATCGGTCGCAAATAAAAAGCCCTTTGAAATGCCAAATTTAAACGACGAACTAGAGCCTAAAATCTTCTTAAAAGCCCCGAGCCTAAACCCGGCCCAACAAGAAGCGCTAAAATTTACAAAAAGCCGTAAAACCAGCCTTATTTTCGGCGACACGGGAAGCGGTAAAAGCGAGATTTATTTTTCGCTCATTCGCGAATATTTGCTTGAAGGCAAACAGGTTTTGCTTTTGATGCCCGAAATCTCGCTCACGCCGCAGATGACGAAGCGGCTAAAGAGCTATTTTGGCGAGAGTTTTGGCGTGTGGCACTCTAAAATTACGCCAAAATCGCCGGCGCGCGCTCGGCGCTATTTTTGCCTTTTAGCGAGCTTGGGCTTATTATCGTCGACGAGGAGCACGACGACAGCTACAAATCCGCACAAAATCCGCACTACAATGCCCGCGACCTCGCGATATTTCTCGCGAGCAAATTTAACGTCAAAGTCGTGCTAGGCTCTGCGACGCCAAGCGTAACCAGCTTCGCTAAACAGCCGCATTTTAGGCTAAAAGGCACGTTTTTTAAAAGCGAGAAAAAATTTATCTACGACGAGAGCGAGACGGGGCTAAGCGGCGTTGTGCTGGACGAGCTTGCGGCGAGTTTTGCGGGCGGCAAACAGGCGGTCGTTTTCCTGCCGACGCGCGCGAACTTCCGCTATCTTTCATGCCGCGAGTGCGGCAGCACGATAAAGTGCCCGTTTTGTAGCGTAGGGATGAGTTTTTATAAAAAGCGTAATCTGCTAAAGTGCCAGTACTGCGGCTTTACGGCGGCTGCAACTTGCTCGTGCGAGAAATGCGGTAGCCAGATGATCGAAGCGAAAAAAATCGGTACCGATGAGCTAACGGAGGCCTTGCGCTCGGCGTTTCCAGCGGCTAGGATCGAGAAATTCGATCGCGACGAGATCACGACGCAAAACAAGCTCGAAAAGACGCTAAAAGCCTTTAACGCGGGCGAGATAGACGCGCTCGTCGGCACACAGATGCTTAGCAAAGGCCATGATTATCACAATGTAGATTTGGCTGTTATCATGGGCGTGGACGATCTTTTGAGCTTTCCCGATTTTCGCGCCAGAGAGCGGACGCTGGCTCTTGCCATGCAAGTAGCCGGTAGAGCCGGGCGCGCGGGGCTTGGGCGCGTAGTGGTGCAAAGTAGGCAGCGGGAGTTTTTTGAAAATTTTATCGAGGATTATGATGCGTTTTTGGCTGAGGAGATTCTTGCTAGAGAGCCGATATATCCGCCGTTTGCTAGGCTTTTGCGGGTCGTCGTTTCTGAAAAAAGCGAGCAAGCGGCAAAGCAAAGGCTTGAAATTTGCGTAGCCGAGCTCGAAAATTTACGCGCCGTAGAATCTTCGCTCGAGATAGTAGGACACGGCAAGTGCGAAGTCGAGATTTTAGGCGGTAAATTTCGCTTTGAGATTTTACTGCGCTGCGCCTCGCACGCTCCGCTTATCAAAGCTGCTCGCATCTGCGCCGCACACGGCTTTGACGTCGATATGGATCCGATAAATTTCTCGTAGTATTCTTATTTCTAGGGCTTAAGCGTAACTAAATTTTTATTTATGATAATGTCTATCTTTTTTAAGCCTATTTTTATACGATTTAAATATAATCGCGTTATAATTTTATCTAGCTTTAAACATACAGTCTAATTAAAATTATAAAAATCACCCCAAAGGAACTTAATGCAAAAATTTTTACAAGCCCTAGCAGGCTCGCAAAAATATTTCGTAAACTACGTTAGCGTCGCGATTTTCATCGTGATGGCGTGGATAGGCGGACTCAAAGTCGTGCAATACGAGGCCGACGGCATCGTGCCGTTTGTAACCAACAGCCCGTTTTTTAGCTACATGTATAGCAAAAAAGATATCGTAGATAACGGCAAGGGCAAAATGGTCGCCGAGTATAACCTGCACAAAAACCCGGAAGGCTTGGTCGTGCCTAAAAACATCGAGTGGCACAAACAAAACGGTACTTACGCGGTTTCGTACCTGATCGGCGCGATGATCTGCACTATCGGTACGCTCGTGCTGCTTGGCATCTGGTTCCCTAAACTAGGGCTTATCGGCGGGTTGCTGACGTTTGGCATGTCTATCGTAACGCTTAGCTTTTTGATAACGACGCCTGAGACTTGGGTGCCAAATCTAGGCAATCCGGCGCTCGGCATTACTGAAAGCCCTAATCACGGCTTCCCGTATCTATCGGGTGCCGGACGACTGGTGCTAAAAGATATAATAATGTCTGCTGCGGGACTAATCGTAGCCTCAAATGCGGCTCGCAGGCTTTTGGAGTGCTGCAAAAGCTGCGCAGGTAAGTAAAATTATGGATTTTAGCGAGCGGTAGGCCTAAATGTAGGCATCTCGCCGCTCGCGGCTATTTTTTATCTATAAATTTGCGGTCTTGCCGTAAATTTATCTCCTTTTTCTACCCCAGACAAATACTAATTTTAAAATCGACTTTTGCTGATTTTAAATTTGCCTTTGCTTCTTGTTCGTCAAATTTAATAAGCCAAGCGCATTTATGGATACGGCTAAAATTTGCCGCCTGACTAGATCGTGCAAAAAGTCGGGGTAGATTTATCCGCGCCCAATAAACCTTACTTTGCCTTTTCGCAACCTAGATCAAGCCCTAGCTCGCAGGATTTTTTATAAAATTTGGCCGCTTGTTCGTTTGATTTTTCCGCGCCTTTGCCGCTCTCATAAAGCCCTGCTAGTCCATAGCAGCCGCCGCTACTACCCATTTCGCAGCTTTTGTTAAATAACTCGAACGATTTTTGCTCCGAGCGCTCCACGCCCCTGCCTGCGCCGTAGACGTCGGCTAAATTCGAGCAGCCGTTAGCATCGCTTAACTCGCACGATTTTTCGTAAAATTTAGCCGCCTTAGCGTAATCTTGCGTAGCGCCCATGCCGTAGTCCTAGGCTAATCCCGCACGACGACAAGCATCCGCGTGCGACGCCTCGCAAGCCTTCTCAAAACCGCCGAGCGCGCCCGCAAGATCGCCTTTTGCCTTCGTCGCTTGCGCCGCGGCGTAGATTTCGTCCGCGCTTGCGCCAAACATCGCGCTTGCCGTGCATAGAAGCGAAACTGCTAAAATTTTTCTCATTTTTTATCCTTTAAAATTTGATGGATGCGGATTCTAGCGCAACGTTTTTGAAATTTACGTAAACTTGTCGCCGACAAGTCGCTAAATTTTCCGTTTATACGCTAAAATACCCGCGTAAATTTATGCAAATTTAAAGGAGAAGCGTGGGTATTTTTGACTTTTTTAAAAAAGGAGCTGATAGCGCGCGAAAAAGAAGCGCAAGCGCCGCAAAAATCGGTAAAACCGCGCAGGAGCGCAAAGATATAAGCATCGAAATCTTAAAATCGCAAGGCGTGCCTTTTATAGACCACTTGCCGCTACGATACGAGACGGGCGAGGTCGCGCCGCGCGAAAAAGACGAGGTTATCGCCCGCGTGATCTGCTCGTTTGCCGCGATAATGTGCGCTTGCACGATCAGAGATAACGGCGAGCTAACGGACGAAGACAGGCAGGGCGCGAAGGATTTTTTAGATAATCGCTTCGGGTGCATAAACAAGCTAACGCGCATGGAGCGCCGCGTCATAGAAGGCGAAGCGAGCTACGACGAGGCCGTAAATATGGGCTGGAAATACGAGTCGCTGTGGGCGCTGCTTTGGGCGATGGGGCTAGTAAAAGAGCTAGATTTCCCAAAGGATATCTGCGATTGCAATTTCGTAATGAAGACCTTTGGCGGCGACTTTTCGGAGCGCGTAAAAATGCGCGGTACGGATGAAATCTTGCAAGCGCTTGATCTCGTCTACCGCTACCACTGGGCGTGCGTCAATGCCCGCGTGCACGGCACGGACAGCGCGGGACTCGACGAAGAGGTCGTGATGGAGAGGCGCGGCGGGCTAGAGTGGCTGTGCTGCAAGGGCGCGGAGAATGATAATCCGAGCGATGAGTATAATGCGTGGGATTATCCGGATCTAAACACCTAGCGGCCCCTCTTTTTCTACTTATGCTTCGTTTAAATTTGATTTTCAAGCTCGACAGGCTACTTGCCTAGCCTACGCTTAAAAATCTTCTGCTAGCAGCTACGAGCGTAGCGAAGTAGAAATTTTACCTCGCCTCCTCGTAGCGAAGTCTTGTTACGAGCGCATGGCGCAAAGTAAAGCGAAAAATACCGCGCCTTATTTTTTGCGCGTTGTATGCTTTGCTATACCTCCTTTTGAAATTTCCGCTTTTTCATCTCTTCCCAAGCCAAATTTTAGTAAAATCCCGCAAAAATTAAAGGCTAAATTTGCAAAGATACCCCACGAAACAAATCAAAATCAGGGACGTAAAAATAGGCGGAGACGCGCCCATATCGGTGCAGTCGATGACGTTTAGCAAAACAAAAGACGTAAAAGGCACGCTAGAGCAGATACAGCGGCTTTATTTTGCCGGCTGCGATATCGTGCGATGCGCCGTGTTTGACAAAGAGGACACCGCCGCGCTGCGCGAGGTAGTGAAGGCTAGCCCGCTGCCCGTAGTCGCTGATATCCACTTTAACCACAACTACGCCGTGATCGTTAGCGAGTTCGTCGACGCTATCCGCATAAACCCGGGCAATATCGGCTCGAAAAAAAACATCAAAGCCGTCGTGGACGCGTGCAAGCAGCGAAATCTGCCTATCCGTATCGGCGTAAACTCGGGCTCGCTAGAAAAGCAGTTTGAGGACAAATACGGCCGCAGCGTCGAAGCGATGGTGCAAAGCGCGCTTTATAACATAAATTTGCTCGAGGATTTTGACTTTACCGATATCAAAATTTCTCTAAAATCAAGCGACGTCGAGCGCACGATGGCCGCTTACCGCGCGCTTAGGCCGCTTGTGGCGTATCCGTTTCACCTGGGCGTGACGGAGGCTGGCACGAGCTTTCACGCGACGATAAAGTCCGCTATCGCGCTAGGCGGACTGCTGCTAGAAGGCATCGGCGACACGATGCGAGTTAGCATCACGGGCGAGCTAGAAGAAGAGATCAAGGTCGCAAAAGCGATCCTAAAAGACAGCGGCCGCCAAAAAGAGGGGCTAAACATCATCTCGTGCCCGACCTGCGGGCGTTTGCAGGCTGATCTCATGGCTGCGGTAAAGCTCGTCGAGGAGAAAACCAAACACATCAAAGAGCCGCTAAACGTCTCGGTGATGGGTTGCGTCGTAAACGCAATCGGCGAAGCTAAGGGCGCGGACGTGGCGATAGCATTCGGCAAAGGTAACGGCATGATAATGCGCAAAGGCGAGGTGGTCGCAAGGCTACCCGAGAGCGAGTTAGTCGATAGATTTTTACTAGAAATCGACGACGAGATAAAGTCGCGGGCGTAAATTTCAGGCGTCAAATTTGAGATTTGGCGACGCTCGGCTCGGTCAAATTTGGCCTCTAGCTCGGATTCAAATTTGAGCGTTTAAATTTATTCGTCAAATTTGAATCTAATTTATCGGTGCGAGATTGTGAAACCGCGCTCTTTACGGCGCTAACTCAAATTTGACCGTTCAAAGCTAAAGCAAATTTACGAGCAAGCGTCAAAATTGAATCCAAATTTTACAAAATCCGCCCAAACGCAGGCAAATTTAACAAGATAAAAGGACACGAAAATGGCAAAAGAAAACATCGATATGCACAATCTCTATGATCTAGACATGGAGCGCGCGATCCTCGCGTCCATCATCTATAGCGCGGATAATCTAAGCGAGATTTTCGATATCATAAGCCCGTTTGACTTTTACCTGCGCGCTCACGGCGACGTTTACGACGCGATGGTAAAGTGCCTGAATGAAAATTTGCCCGTAGAAACGGGATTTTTAAAAACCAAACTAGGAAGTAAATTTGACGAAAACGTGATGAGCGAGATTATCGGCACAAACTCGATCCTAGACGTCAAAAAATACGCCAACGAGATCAAAGAAAAATCGATCAAGCGAAGCCTCGTCAAAATCGCGCACCAGATACCTAGCAAAGTGAGCGAGGATAAGCCTAGCCGCGATATGGTGGACGAGCTGAGTCAGAGTTTTTATTCGCTAGTGGACGGGCAGAGCGCGGGCGTCGTAAAAGATGCTGCTGTCATCATCGCAGACGTCATCGCGCACCTAGAAAAGCAAAAACTGCTCGAAGATAAGGATATCGTGGGCATCGACACGGGATTTCGCCAGCTAAACGAGATGACCAAGGGCTTTAAGCACGGCGATCTCATCATCATCGCGGCGCGCCCGGGTATGGGAAAAACCACGATCTGCCTAAATTTGATGAACCACGTATTGATGCGCGGCGGCGGAGTCGTGTTTTTCTCGCTTGAGATGCCCGCCGAGCAGATCATGCTACGTATGCTAAGCGCCAAAACTTCGATCCCGTTACAAAACATAATGACTGCTAAAATGGACGACGAGGAGTGGTCGCGCCTAAGCGACGCGTGCGACGATATGGCTAGCCGTAAGCTTTTCGTCTACGACAGCGGCTACGTAAACATCCATCAGATCCGCACGCAGATGCGCAAGCTCAAGTCCGCACACCCCGAGATCACGCTGTGCGTCATCGACTACATCGGCCTCATGATGGCGACGTCAAATTTCTCCGATCGCCACCTGCAGATCGCCGAAATCTCGCGCGGACTAAAGCTACTAGCGCGCGAGCTAGACATGCCTATCATCGCGCTTAGCCAGCTAAACCGCAGCCTAGAGTCCCGCGCCAACAAACGCCCGATGCTAAGCGACCTGCGCGAATCAGGCGCCATCGAACAGGACGCCGACATGATACTTTTTGTGTACCGCGACGAGGTTTACCGCGAGCAGGAGGAGAAGGAAGCCGAGAAAAAGGCGCATGCCGAGGGCAAGGAGTACGTGCGTAAATTCGTCCCCAACAAGATCGAAGAGGACGCCGAAATCATCGTGGGCAAGAATCGAAACGGCCCAGTGGGCACGGTCGAAGTAATATTTCAGAAGGAATTTACGCGCTTTGTAGATAAGAGCTTTGGCGCCGCGCACGTGGCGGAGTTTAACCCAAACGCCTAAAATGCGCACTTTAAGCTCAAATTTTGCAAAAGCCGCAACGTAAATCTATCTTTGAAAACGCGCGCGAGGTTTATGTATTTTGCCTTGCGTGCGCGCTCGTTTTTGCGCTAAATTTGGGATTTAGCTACTATAAATTTCGAGAATTTAAAGCCCAAAACGGCGTTATCCTGCAAGCTAAAATTTTACAAAACTACGAAAAAACTAACGCAAAAGGTAAAATTTACCGCGTTTTGAAGCTAAAAACCAATGATTTTAGCTTCTACACAACGACGCGGGCGGACTTTGATGCGGGAGCGAACGAGCAAATTTTAATCGGCGCCGAAAACAAAAACGTTAAATTTAAAGAGTACCTAAGCGGCTCGTTTTTTATGCCTAGCTACGGCGTGATGCAGCTTAGGTACGCCGCGAGCGAGGAGCGGATTTACGATAGAATTTTTGAGTTTATCGCCGCGCAGCACGAAAGCGAAAAAATGACCGAGCTTTTTACTGCGCTATTTCTTGCTGCGCCCGTGGGCAAGGAGCTTAGAGCGGATGTAAATTTCTACGGCGTTGCGCACCTCATCGCGATTTCCGGTTATCATCTGGGACTGATTTTCGGTTTTTTGTATTTTATCATGCGCCCGATTTACCGCTATTTTCAGGTGCGATATTTTCCGTATAGAAACGCCAAATTTGACCTCTCGGCCACGATCTTTGCGGTTTTGTTTTGCTATCTTGCGCTGATTGGCTTCGTGCCGTCCTTTTTGCGGGCGTTTTTGATGAGTTTGCTGGCGCTATTTTTACTCGCTAGAAACGTGCGCGTCGTTAGCTTTGAGCTGCTTTTCGTCGTGATTTGCGCCGCCGTAGCGCTGATGCCGAGCCTTCTTTTTATCGTAGGATTTTACTTTTCGTGTATGGGCGTGTTTTATATATATCTGTATTTGCGGCACTTCGGCGGGCGATTTTCAAATTTAAGTAACGCTATCTTGCTAAATTTTTGGGTATTTTCGGCGATGATTTTGCCCGTGCTTTACTTTTTCCCGCTCGTTAGCGCCCAGCAGCTAGCCGTCTTGCCGATCACGCCGCTTTTTAGCTTGTTTTATCCGATTAGCGCGCTTTTGCACGCGTTTGGCGCTGGCGGCGCGCTTGATGAATACCTGCTAGAATTTCTCTCGTGGCGCGCAAAGGGGGTAAATTTGAGCGTGCCGTTTTGGCTGTTTTTACTCTATAATGCGCTTAGTTTAGCAAGCATCAAAAGCAAAATTTTAGCCGCCGTTATCGTGCCGCTAAATTTACTCTGCTTTGCCGCGCTTTTTTAAGCTTCTTTGTCGCTCTCGCCCGCTTTTTCCAGATACGCGCACAGCTTCACGCCGTAAAGAAAGATGATCCACGACACGTAAATCCACACGAAAAAGAGCAGCACCACGGAAAACGAACCGTAGATGCTAAGATAGGTTTTGTTGTTTGCGGCGTAAAAGACGAAGATGCTTTTGCCCAGATACCAGATGAGCGAGGCTACAAATGAGCTAAAAAGCGTGTTTTTTAGGGCGATTTGGCGGTTTATCGAGATGAGATACGTCACGCAAAATATCGCCCAAATGATGAGGTAGGGAAAAATGCTTAGAAAATTTATCCACTTCGTGTAGGCGCTGGAGTTTAGCATATCTTGAAATAAATTTGAGAGATAAAAGCTAAGTCCAAGCCCTAAGGGAGCCAGCGTAATGAGCGTCCAATAAGCACTCAGCGAGTTCCAAAATTTGCGGCTTTGCGTGTGCATGATGCGGTTGATGACGTATTCGTAATCGGCAAAAAACATAATCGAAGTAAAGATGATAGCGCCAAGGCCGAGGATGCCAAGGCTCGAGCTGTTTTGCAAAAAGGTCTCGATGTAGTCTGAGATCGCGTCTTGGTTTGAGGGTAGTAGCTGGGCGAATATAAATTCCTTGATCTTGGCGTAATAGACGCTAAAGCTAGGCATCTGCGTAAAGAGCGAGAGCGAGATGAGCAGCACGGGGATGATGGAGAGCATCGTGTGAAAGCTCAGGCTTGATGCGTAGTGCAGTAGCTGCTTGTCCTTGATCTTTAGCATCGCCGTGAGCCAAATTTTAAGCGTTTGTTTTATTTTTTCAAATTTTTGCGGGGTCATTTTGGGTCCTTTGAAATTTTCTTTTGCGGGTCGAATTTTGCAATTTTATTTAACCTTTCGTATATTAGCATTTCGATAAAAATTATATCTCGCTGCGCATAAGGAAAACCTAGTGTAAAATTTTTACGATTTTTTGCGTCTCTTATTTTTAGGATAGGCATCTTTCCTTTCATCTCTTTTTCTAAGTAAACGTCTTTTATAGCGATCTTTGTACTAAATTTTAACGGCAGTATCTCCCGCTCTTTTCTTATGCTACAGCTATCTATGATGACGCCTTTTTCCGATAATGGCAATACGCAACTTAGCATCACCGCAAAGCCGATCGCTATCACGAGCGCCGTTTCTCCGTCCGTCCTGCGCAAAAAGCCGTCTACGCACAAAGGATTGCTCGCGTCGTAACACCTAACTTTACCCTCGCTTTTGCTAGTTTTTATCCAAGGTTCGTCAAACGCTATCATCGATCCCCAAGATAGAAAAAGAATTACAAATAGAAATTTGCCCGCTGGGCTAGGGCGTACGAGCCATGCACCGTTTTCCGTAGTTTTATAAGATGCTCTGCTTTTAAATAGCACGTCTTTTAAAATAGCAAGCGCTAGTAGTAAGATATTCGCGACAAATACAAAATATAAAAAAATCATCTCTTTGCCTTAAATTTATGTATTTTACAACGATAAATTTAAATTTAAGCTGGGCGTTCGGCGTCTTTGGCTTCCGAGATTTCGACTAGTTTTTTAAATATAAAAATCTCCAAAAAATCTATGTCTTTTCGCGAATACAAAAATCCTGCACCAAAACCTCTTTTGCTATTTTCGCCTCTTATTTTGATGAATTTTACGCCCCTTGCAAACCCGATACCGTAAGTCATCTCGTCAAATTTTATCTTTTCGACGTGTCTAAACGGCAAAACCTCCCACTCTTTGGAGATACCGTCTTTTTCTATCCTAATGCCTTTTTGTATCAGCGTTATAAATGCCAAAAATATGGAGCAAACGGCTACGACGTTACCAAGCGCTATTTGAAATTTGTTTCTTTGTAGATATCCGTCAATGCATCTAGGGTCGCCTTTTTCAAAGCATCTTATATTTATGCCTTGCGCTTTGGCTTCCTGTGAGCAAACTATGTCATCGTGATAAAAACAAGGTATGGGCTTGCCGTTATATTTTTCTAAATGCGACCCTTCGTCAAATAGTCCCATAACGCCAAAGCCTAGGCACATTATAAATATCGGTAGTTTTAAAAGCGGATTAGGGGAGATAAGCAGAGCTCCGCGATCGACGGTTTTGTATGATTTATTTTTTATAAAAAGCGGGGCAAGGACGCCGACACCTACCGCAACGTAGATCATAAATACGGCAAAATCAGCTACGCCTTGCGCCAAATTTACAACCCCATCTTAAACGGATTTAGGATATTGTTCGGGTCAAACGCCTTTTTGATACTTCTAAAAAGCTCCATCTCGGCGTCCGTAAAGGCAAGCGGCATAAACTCGGCCTTGCTGATGCCGATGCCGTGCTCGCCGCTAAGCGTGCCGCCAAGCTCCACCGCGATCTTAAAAATTTCCTCGATCGCCTTGTG
This sequence comes from uncultured Campylobacter sp., assembly GCA_963531395.1. Lineage (GTDB taxonomy): Bacteria > Campylobacterota > Campylobacteria > Campylobacterales > Campylobacteraceae > Campylobacter_A. The sequence goes on along the minus strand of CAUSIL010000039.1, from coordinate 1,133 downwards.
TCCGCTCTCTACTTGCGCCGGGTCGGATTTATCTACGACCATGACGTTAGTGTGTACGTTGCCATCCCCAGTGTGGCCGAAACACGGCACCTGCACGCCGTATTTTTCAGCGACGCCGCCTATGCGCTCAAGCAGCTCGGGTAGCTTTGAGCGCGGTACCGTGATGTCTTCGTTTAGTTTTAAATTTCCGTAGATATTTATCGCCTGTGAGCAGTTGCGGCGGGCGAACCAAATGTCGTTTCGCTCGCTCTCGTCTTTGGCGCGTCTAAATTCGCTAGCGCCGTTTTCTCTAAACACTCGCTCTATCGTGGCGAGATCCTGCTCTAGCCCGTCTAAAACGTCGCCGTCAACGTCGGTGATGAGCAGGGCGCCCGCATCTTGCGGTAGGCCTTTGTTAAATTTAGTCTCGACCGCGCGTATGCAAAGCGCGTCCAAAAACTCCATCGCTACCGGCGTTACGCCTGCTGCCATCGTCTTATAAACGGCGTTCATCGCGGCGTTTACGCTGGGGAAAATTCCCATCGCCGTTTTTCTAAATTTAGGCTTTGCGATGAGTTTTAGCGTGATCTCGGTTATTACCGCTAGCGTGCCCTCGCTGGCGATGAGGATGCCTGCGATATTGTATCCGGCGACGTCTTTTATCGTACGTTTGCCCGCGCGGATCGTTTCGCCGTTAGGTAGCACGGCTCGCAGCGCCATGACGTAGTCTTTGGTGATGCCGTATTTTGCCGCGCGCATGCCGCCCGCGTTTTCGCTGACGTTACCGCCTAGCGTCGAGTACTCCTGGCTAGCAGGATCGGGCGGGTAGAAAAGCCCTAGCTTCTCGGCTTCGCGCTGCAAATTTATATTTATACAGCCCGGTTGCACGACGGCAACCATGTTTTGCATGTCGATTTCTAGGATTTTGTTCATGTGCTTTTCAAAGGCAAGCACCACGCCGCCCTCGTGCGCTAGCGCACCTCCCGTAAAGCCGCTGCCCGCACCTCTAGGCACGATGATGATTTTATTTTCGTTGCAGTATTTTAAAATCTCGCTAACGTCTTTTTCGTGGCGCGGGAAAAGCACGCCGTCGGGCAAATGGCGCTTTTTCGTCGCGTCGTAGCAGTAGGCGATCCTGTGTGCGTCGTCGAAGT
>CAUSIL010000038.1:0-12332 GCA_963531395.1 uncultured Campylobacter sp. | reverse complement strand
GTTTGATAACAGAGTAAATTTGTCTTTAATTATTATCAAATAGCTTTAAATATTGAAATATTACAACTAAAATTTAAAATTCTATATTTAGTAAAATAACTAGTTTTTATAATTAAGTATATTATTATTTTAGCATTATTTTTATAAAGAAAGCTCCAAAAAATAATTAAAGTATAAGAAGATAGATTTAACAAACTGTTTTTACACTTTGATATTTTAAAATCAAAATCGCTATATTTATTAAAATTACAATTTAGTTTCAAGGCATCAAATTTTGCGTTTTGAAATTTGAAATACAAATTTACGGCGTCAAATTTTACTCTGGCCGCTTTGCATTTCTAAAATTCGCGCGCTTATTTGCATTATCTGCGCAAATACAGCTCCTTTTTGCGTTTCAAGCGAGGCTGCCATATCTTTTGCGTATGGATTTTTGCTCGCTTTTACTCGCTTTATCGCGACCTCAAGCTCTTTTAGACGTTTTTGTAGTTTTTCTAGCTGTTTTTTTAGGATATCGGAGCTGCTTTCGCTCTCGTTTGCGCTATCAAAAAAATCTGACGCGTCGCGCAAGATATCGCCGCTTTACAAATTTACGCTTTTTAAATTTAGCGCGCCCGCGTTTAAATTTGCCGCGCTAGCCGCCGCTGAGTTTTTGCCCACGCTCATCAAATTTGAGTTTAAATCTATGTTTAGTTTTACATCCATCGACGTGCCTTTAAATTTAAAAGTATATCGGCAAATTTGAGTAAAATTTAAGGCGCAACCGTAAATTTCGCTCTCAAAATTTATGGATTTTAAAGAAGGCTCGGCAAAATCGCCCAAATCCGGCCGAGCCCAAAAATCAAGCAACCCAATTTACTCCTTCGGCGCGATCATATCCTCAGGCACCACCCACGCGTCAAATTCGTCAGCGGTTAGTATGCCCGATTTTATCGCTTCCTCACGCAGAGTCGTGCCGTTATGGTGCGCGGTTTTGGCGATCTTGGCGGCATTTGCGTAACCGATGTGCGGATTTAGCGCGGTTACGAGCATCAGGCTCTCGTGCAGTAGTTTGTCGATTTTCGCGGCGTTTGCCGTGATACCGCATGCGCAATGTTTCTCAAAGCTTACCATAGCGTCGCTTAGCAGGCGGATGCTTTGGATGAGGTTGTACGTAAGCACCGGCTTAAAGACGTTTAGTTCGAAGTTGCCCTGGCTTGCGGCAACGGAGATCGCGACGTGGTTGCCCATTACTTGCGCCGCTACCATCGTGACGGCTTCGCACTGCGTCGGATTTACCTTGCCCGGCATTATCGAGCTTCCGGGCTCGTTTTCGGGGATGTTTATCTCGCCGATGCCGCATCTTGGCCCGCTTGCTAGCCAGCGCACGTCGTTTGCGATCTTCATCAAATTTGCCGCCAGACCGTTTAGCGCGCCGCTTAAAAACACCTCGGCGTCGTGGCTGGTTAGGCCGTGAAATTTATTCGGATGGGATCTGAATTTAAACGCCGTGCCCGTTAGCGCGTTTAGCTCATCGCTTACCATTTCGCTAAATTTCGGGTGTGAGTTTAGCCCCGTGCCCACCGCGGTGCCGCCGATGGCAAGCTCCTCTAAAAACGGCATAGTAGCTAGGATCTGCGCCTTGCTCGCCTTTAGCATATGCGCGTAGCCGCTAAATTCCTGCCCGAGCGTGAGCGGCGTGGCGTCTTGCAGGTGAGTGCGGCCGATCTTTACGATCTTTGCAAACTCGGCGGTCTTTTTATCCAGCGTCGCTTCAAGCTTTTCTATCGCCGGCAGTAACTTTTTTTGCAGCTGCTGCACAAAGGCTATTCGCATCGCCGTTGGATAAGTGTCGTTTGAGCTCTGGCCTTTATTTACGTGGTCGTTTGGATGCACGAATTTTGCATCTTTGACGTCCAGCGCCGCTTTGTCGCGGAAATTTAACCCCAAAATCTCCATCGCGCGGTTTGAGACGACCTCGTTTAGATTCATATTAGACTGCGTGCCCGAACCCGTCTGCCACACGACTAGAGGGAAATTTCCGTCCAGTTTGCCGTTTAAAATTTCATCGCACGCCTGCGCAATCGCCTCGGTGCGAGGTTCGTCTAGACGGCCCAGCTTGCGATTAACCAGCGCGCACGCCTTTTTTAGATAGGCAAAGCCCTCTATGACCTCTCGCGGCATCGTCTCCAGCCCTACTCCGATCTCGAAATTTTCATGGCTGCGCTGCGTCTGCGCTCCCCAATATTTGTCGTTTGGAACCTTTACCTCGCCCATCGTGTCTTTTTCTATTCTATATTCCACGGTTTTTCTCCTTTGCTTAAATTAATATTTGAAATTATATATCAATTATCATAAATTTAATCTTTCGAGATTTTACGCGCAAATTTCGATATAATCGCGAAATGAAAAGAGTTTTAGCTAAATTTATCAAATTTTTTCTCGCCTTTGCCCTGCTTTGCTTCGTAGCTTTTTTGGCGCTTGATTACGCTTATCCGCTCGACGTCAAGGCGCTAAAGCGGGAAAATTCGCTCATACTTTTTGATAAAAACGGCCAGATCGTCGCCCTTCGGCCTAGCAGCGACGAAATTTGGAGATTTGAGGCTAAAGACGTCCCGCAGACGCTAAAAGATAGCGTTATTTTGTTTGAGGATAAATTTTTTTACTACCACATCGGCGTAAATCCATTTGCCATGATCCGCGCTGCCGCGCATAATCTCACGCACTCTAACCGTATCGGCGCCTCCACTATCACGATGCAAGTCGCGCGCATGATGAAGCGAGAGGAGCGCACCTACGCGAATAAATTTAAAGAAATCTTTACCGCGCTTCAGCTTGAGTGGCATTACAGCAAGGACGAAATTTTAGATTTTTACTTTAACCTCGCTCCATACGGCGGAAATATCGAGGGCGCGGCGGCTGCGGCGAGGTTTTATTTCGGTAAAGACTTGAGCGAGCTTAGTATCGCCGAGTGCGCGCTTTTAAGCACGATCCCCAAAAACCCCAACGCCAACCGCCTAGATAAAAAATCAAACATAAACGCGCTAAAAAACCGCGCCATTAAGCTGCTTTATAAAGCCGGCGCGATAGATCAAAGCGCATTTGCTAGAGCGCAAAGGGAGCCCTTTAAAAACAAACGCTACGATGCCGTTTATAAGGCCAAACACTACGCCGCGCAAGCTCTAAAAAACGGCGTTACGCACTCGAATTTAGATCTAAATTTGCAAATTTTACTCGAAAACGCGATAAAAAATACCGCAGCCTCGCTAAAATCAAAAGACGCAAATAACGCCGCCGGGATAATAATCGACAACAAAAATATGAGCGTAGCGGCATACGTAGGCTCGCACGACTGGCGCGCTGCGCAGGGGCAAAACGACGGCGTGACGATGAGTAGAAACGTGGGCTCCACGCTAAAGCCGTTTATATTTTCGCTAGGACTCGACGAGGGGTTCATCACGCCAAAAAGCCAGATGATAGATACAGAAATTTTTCTCGGAGAGTACGCGCCCAAAAACTACGACAGCAGGTTTTTTGGCATAATTTCGGCTACCGAGGCGCTAGCGCTTAGCCTAAATATCCCCGCCGTTAGCCTAAACAACAAGCTTGGCGAAAATTCGCTCTACGAACTGCTTTCGCGCGTGCATTTGGTGAGTCGTCCAAAGGAATTTTACGCAGACAGTATCGCACTTGGAAGCGCAGAGATGAGCTTATTAAATTTAGCCCATCTCTACACGATCTACGCAAACGGCGGCGAGCTAAAACCGCTTGAAGTCGCAGGCAAGACGCTTAGCGGCTACGGACGGCTAATCAGTCCGCAAAGCGCCTATCTAACCTCAAAAATGCTCTCCTCCGCCTCAAGAAGCTACCTTGGCGTCGCGTGGCAATACGCCGAAAATACGCCTCAAATAGCCTTTAAAACCGGCACCAGCTACGGCTCGCGCGATATCTACACGATAGGCGTAAATAGCGACTACACGGTCGCGGTGTGGTTTGGTAACTTTAACGGCAAAAAGACGCAAAATTTAAGCGGATTTAGCGACGCGTCGCGCGCAGTTTTTGACGTCTTTAAACTGCTGGCTCAAAAGCAAAAATTATCTTTCATGAGCGCTCCAAGCGGCATAGAGAGCAAAAAAACCTGCCTTGATGCGTTTAAATTTAAAGAGTGCAAAGACGAGGAAGACGACTGGCTGATAGAAGGCGTGGAGCTAAAAGACGTTTGCGAGAGTATCAGGAGCGAAGAAGTCGGGTTTTTACTCAAAAACGGCGCTATAACGCAAGCAGACATCAAAGATAGTCCTTGTTATTATAAATTTAAAAGCTATAAACCTCTCGTTGCCATGCCGACAAATAATCAAATTTTGCTAAGCGATGAGAATTTAACTAAAGTTATGCTAAAATGCTACGCTTATATCGGCGATGAGATATATCTAAAGATAGACGAAAACGAGTGGGAAAAAGTAAAAAACGCTAGCGAAAATACGTTAAATTTAACGCAAGGCAAACACAAGCTCGGATGTCTGGACGAAAACTCGAATCTAAGCGAAATAAACATGGAAATAAGGAGGTTTTAATGAACTATAAACTCATGGGCTTAAGCCTAAGTTGCGTTTTGGCGGCAAATTTAAGCGCCTTTACGCTTGAGGGCGGAAGCAAAATTCTAGAAGGCGGCGCGGTAAGCCTAGGCGTAGAATACGCGCAAAAAGACGAGTCTTTAATCGGCAAGGTAACGCACAAAAAGATAATCGAGTGTTCGCCAGAAATCAACGGCGCCTTTGAATACGGCTCGGACTCTATCTTGTTTTATCCAAAAAAACCGCTGGCAAAGGGCGTAAGCTACTCGTGCAAAAAAGGCGAAAGCAAGGTTAAAATTTACGGCGGAGATTTTGAGCTCTCGGGCATAACCGAGTACGCCAAAGATACCTTTTTAGCGGTATTTAACGACGAGGTTAGCGAGGAAGAATTTACGGCGAATTTTAAAATTTACGATAAGCAAAATTTGGCCAAGCAAAACATCAAATACAAAATCGTAGCCAAAACTCCTAAAAGCTTTCAAATAAAGTTACTTGAAAAAGGCGAAAATTTGGTATTTGCCGTCTCTAAAAAACTAAAAAGCAAGGCCGGCGCAAACCTAAACGACGACTATGAGGCGACTAACGAGCCTGAAGAACAAGAACAATTCGTCGATAACGTCAAGGCCGAAACTATGTTTTTAGACGACGTCAGAGCCGTTAGCCTAGAGGGCGGCAAGCTAGGCATTAGGATATTTTTAAACGACTGGCTCGATACTTACAACCTAAATAAATACGTAAAAATAGACGGTATAAAAAATCTACAAGTAGGCGAACTGGAATACACCGATAACAGCGATACGAAATACTACCGCTACGTCGATATAACCAGCGACGAACTAAAGCCTCAAACCGAGTACAAAGTCACGCTAAAAAAAGGCTTTGGCGATGATTATAGAATTTTGCGAGAAGATGCTGAGTTTAGCGTCAAAACCGGCGATTATAAGCCGTTTTTGGATTTTACCGATAAAGGCTCTTATTTATCTAGCGCCGGCGAAATCGGCGTAAAAGGCGTAAATTTAAATACCGCTAAAGTCGTCGTAGAAAAGCTAAAAGAGCCGAATTTAAGATATTTTTTAAATTTTACCCAAACTCCGCTTGACGACTACGTAGAAGAAGTCGCAAGCAAAAACTACGACCTAGGCGGCGCTCAAAACGAGATGCAAAAATACAAAATAAAGCTTGACTTTGCCGAAGGCGGCGACGGAGTTTATCTAGTCACGATCTACTACGATAAAGATAAAAGCGCCAAAAAAGCCGTCTATCTAACCGACATCGGCCTAAGCGCGAAAATTTCAAAAGACGAGGTGTTTTTATTTGCCAACCGCTTAAGTAAAAACGAAGTCGTCGCAAACGCGGACGTTAAAATTTACTCTGCCAAAAATAGCCTCATCGCAAGCGGTATCACAAACGACGAGGGCGTATTTAAATTTAATAAAAAAGACATCGGCAAAGACGTAGCAAGCGCGGTCGTAACGCTAGGCAAGGAGCAAAGCTTCATCGCTCTATCGCAAAACAAACGCCTAAACGAGGAGTCGAATTTAGACGTTCAAGATAGAAGCGAAATTTACGACGCTTATTTGCATTTTGCCAGCGACATCATCCGCCCGCAGGAAAATATAAAAGGCGAGATCATCATCAAAAACGCGCTGTTTAAGGGACTAGCAAATATGCCCGTTAAGCTAAAAATCAAAGATCCGCAAAATAAAACGATCCTAGATAAAAGCGTAAATACGACCGAGCTTGGCGTCATAAATTTCGACGAGCCGGTAAACTCGGGGCTAACGGGCTCGTTTAGGCTTGAGATAATCTTTGCTAACAAGCTCATAGATAGCTACGACTTTTCCGTAGAGTCTTTTACTCCGCAACGCATCAAAAACGAGGTTAATCTCGAAAAAGAAATTTACGCTCTAGGCGACGTTATGGACGTTAAATTGCAAAGCGCGTATCTTTTTGGCGGCGCTGCGGCAAATCTAAAAGGCGACGTAACGATAAATCTATATCAACAAGACTACAAAAACGATAAATTTAAAGATTATAAATTTAGCAACGACGAATACGCCGCAAATGGCCTAGACCAAAGCGTCAAGCAAGTAGAACTAGACGATGAGGGCAAGGGCGAAACCGTATTTAAGCTGGAAAATAAATCCAAAATCGCAAGCGTTTTAAAAGGCACGGCGGTCTTTAACATAAACGACGACGGCAAAAACGTAAGCGCTAGCAAGAGCTTTAACGTTTATCCGTTTGACGCGATGGTGGGAGTAAAAGCAAACGATACCTACATCGACTCAAACTCTAAACTAACGCTAAATTTGGTAAGTATCGATCCGTTTAAGGACGAGGAGCTAAAAGACAGGCAAAAAGCTATCGAGATAAAAAAGGAAATCTGGGACTACAACTACGATAAAGACGGCTATCTAAGATGGCACAGTCGCTACGAAAAGGTCTTTAGCGATACTCTTAGCGGAAACGAGTTCGTCTACGACTTTAAGCAAAGCGGCGATTACGTCGTTACGGTTTCAGACATCCTTAGCGGCCATTCGGCGAATTTAAACATTTACGTCAGCGGCTGGGATTACGGCGAGACGCTACAGCCGACAAAAGAGCTGGCAAAAGCCAAAATCAAGCTAAACAAAAAAATCTATAAAAAAGGCGACGAGCTAATAGCAGACGTAAGCTCCGTACTAAAAAGCGGTATCGCTATCGTCACGCTAGAATCGGGCGATGTTAAAAAGTATAAAGTCGTAAACGTCCAAAACAACGTCGCAAGCGCTAAATTTAACCTTGATTTCGACTTTGAGGGACTTTACGTCACGGCCTCGGTCGTGCGCGTAGCAGACAACGATACTCTGCCTTTTAGAACCTACGATAAAATCTACGCAAAGGCCGACAAATCCTACCGCAGAGCAAATACGCTCATAGAAGCGCCAAAAACCGTAAGGTCAAACTCTAAATTTAAAGCTAGCGTAAAAACCGAGCCAAACGCCGAGGTTACGATATTTGCCGTCGATGAGGGCGTACTGCAAATCACCAACCAAAAGCTAAAAAGCCCGCTGGAGTTTTTCGATACGATTTTAAGCGACGGGGTGCTTGATTACGACTTTTACGCAAATTTAAGCGGATTTAAAAAAGACGGCAAGGTGCTAAGCTTCGGCGGCGACGCTGCGGCTGCTCTTTTAGAGATGAGGATGGCTAAATTTGCTAGCCCGGTAGATAAGAAAAATATACAAACCTATATCAAAATGCAAACGGCAAAAGCCGGTGTCGACGGCGTAGCGAAGTTCGAGATAGAAGTGCCTAACGACTTTAACTCCGCGATAAATTTAGCCGCGCTTAGCGTCGCCGGCGATAAGCTGGGCTTTAGCGTAAATGCCATAAAGGTAAAAGACGACGTCATCCTAAAACCGACTCAAACGGCGTATCTTATCGAGGGCGATAAGATAAACTACTCGCTAAGAGTGATAAACACGACTAAAGAGCCAAAAAAAGTAGCCTTGAGCCTAGATACCAACCTAAATGCGAAACTAGGCGTAGATAGTATCGAGCTAAAACCCGAGGAAAACGCTAAGCTAAATTTCACGGTCGATGCTAACGCTACGGGCAAAGCGTATATAAATTTCACCGCAAACGACGGCAAAGAGGGCTACTCCTACTCGCAAAAACTAGACGTCATACACGCCTATCCGCTAAGCACTTATGCTAAGACGTTTTACGCGAGCGAGAAAAAGACCTTTAAACTGGACGAAGAGTTAAACGATATCACGATAGACGCTTCAAGCTCTATCAAAGGCGTGCTAAGCGCAAATAGCGATAAACTCGTAAATTACCCTTACGGATGCGCCGAACAACGCTCTAGTAAGCTTTTTGAGCTAAATTTCCTAGTGCTTGGAGGCGGCGACTCTAAAGAGGCTAAAGCAAGAGAAGCCGACAGAAAAAGATTCGTCCTTTCAGGCATGCAAGACGTAATCAAAATGCAAAAAACAGACGGCAGCATCGGCTACTGGAATCAGCTAAGCTATACGAACAACTTCGCCTCCGTCTACGCTATCGATATGCTACTAACGCTTGAAAAATCGGGCTTTGCGCTAGATAGCGGAGTAAAAAGCAAGGCTCTTGGCTGGCTTAGGGATTTTGATCCGGTAAATAATTTCCAAGCGCTATACGCCGCATACATCCTAAGTACGCAAGGCAAGCTAGATAGATCAAAACTAAACGCGCTTTACGATCAAAAAAGATACGAAGGCGGCGCGCTAGAGGGTTACTTGATGGCCGCTACGCTTAAAAACGAAGGACTAAACGAAGAGAGCAAGAAGGTGCTAAAAGGGGTCGGTAATAATTTCTTTAACGAGCAATCAGACGATCCTTCGGATTTTGGCTCAAGCGTGAGAAATAAAGCCTTTATCCTGCTTCTTCACGCTAATCACTTCGAGAAAAACGAATTTAGCGACTCTTTAGCCGACTTTTTGATAAAAAACGTAGACAAGCTTTACTCCACGCAGGAGCGCGCGTTTACGCTAAGAGCGCTAAGAGCCTATATCAAGGACGTCTCAAGCGAGAATAAATTTAAGCTCATAGCAGACGGCCGCGAGCTAGACTTTAGCGGCAGAGGCGCTATCAACGTCACTCCTAAAAAGCCTGAAATCACCATCGTACCGGAGGGTAACGCTAGCGTGTATCTAGGCGTTAGCGCATCAGGCTATAAAAAGCTAGCCGTAAATCATAAATTTGACAAAAGAGGGCTTGATATCTATAGAACTTTCGTCGATAAAGACGGCAAAGAGATAGATATTAATGCGCTTAAAGTAAACGACGTCATCTACTCTAAACTTACGCTAAGAACGGATAAATTTATTAGAAACGGCGTGATAAACGAGACGATTAGCCCTTGCTTTGAGGTGATAAACGAAAACATCGTACCAAACGCAAGAACAGGGGATACGAAAAGCTCTTTAACGCTCGAGCACCAAAACATTGAGGACGATAGGGTTTTGAGCTTTTACAGTCTTTACTATAAAGACGATAAAAATACGCTTTATACGCCTCTTCGCGTAGTTATGAGCGGTAAGTGCATGCTACCTGCGGTCATCACGGAAAATATGTACGACGAAAGCATGAGCGACTACGATCTATCTCAGCACGAATTTATCGTCAAATAGTCCTTTGCGGAGCGGTTTTTTAGCCGCTTCGCTTTCTTTGTCTAATCTTAAAAATAACCCGTTTTAAACATCTTATTAGCAAATTTGTAGTAAAATCCGACATTTTTTAAACAATTATTAAGGATAAAATATGGCGGAATTTTACGACGCAAAAGAGATAGAAGATAAATTTTATAAAATTTGGGAAGAACGCGGATATTTCGAGATAGACGCGAACAAAAATATCCGCAAAGACGGCCGTAAATTTTGCATCATGATGCCGCCTCCAAACGTAACGGGCTCGCTTCACATCGGGCATGCGCTAACCTTTACGCTACAAGACATAATGACGCGCTACAAAAGAATGGACGGCTACAAAACGCTGTGGCAGCCGGGCCTTGATCATGCCGGTATCGCCACGCAAAATGTCGTTGAAAAGCAGCTCCTAGCCCAAGGCATCAAAAAAGAAGAACTCGGACGCGAGAAATTCGTAGAAAAAGTCTGGGAATGGAAAGAAAAAAGCGGCGGTATGATCGTGCACCAGATGCGAAAACTAGGCATCTCTCCGGCATGGTCGCGCCAAAGATTTACGATGGATGAAGGGTTAAGAAAAGCGGTCAAAAAAGCCTTCGTAAATCTCTACGAAAAAGGCCTCATCGTGCGCGAAAATTACATGATAAACTGGTGTACGCACGACGGCGCGCTCAGCGACATCGAGGTCGAGCATAAAGAAAACAAAGGTAAGCTTTATCATTTGAGATACTATTTTGCAGATAAGCCAAGCGAATATGTTGTAGTCGCTACCACTAGGCCTGAAACATATTTCGGCGATACAGCGGTAATGGTAAACCCAAACGACGAACGCTATAAAAATTTGATCGGTAAAAAAGTCATCCTGCCGATAATCGGTCGCGAGATAAAGATTATCGCCGACGAGCACGTCGATATGGAGTTTGGAACGGGCCTTGTTAAAGTCACCCCGGCGCACGATACTAACGACTATGAGGTCGGCAAAAGGCATGATCTAGAGTTTATCACAGTTTTTGACGAAAAAGGCATCCTAAACGAGCAGTGCGCGCAGTTTAAGGGACTTGAGCGACTAGAGGCCAGAGACGTAATCGTAGCAGAACTAGAAAAGCTAGGAAACGTCGAAAAGATCGAAGACTACGAAAATCAAGTCGGCTACTGCTACCGCTGCAAAAACGTCGTCGAGCCATACATCTCAAAGCAGTGGTTCGTCAAAAAACAGATCGCAGACGACGCGATCGCAAAGGTTGGCGAAGGCTTAGCCAAATTTTACCCGGCTCACTGGATAAACAGCTTTAACGCCTGGATGCGCGAGCTTCGCGACTGGTGTATCTCGCGCCAGCTATGGTGGGGACATCAGATCCCGGTATTTTACTGCGACGAGTGCGGACATGAGTGGGCGGACGAAGGCGAACCGACGCAGTGCCCAAAGTGCAAAAGTGCAAATTTCCATCAAGACCCGGACGTCCTTGATACCTGGTTTAGCTCGGGACTTTGGCCGTTTAGCACGCTTGGCTGGGGTAACGGCGAGGAGCTAAAAAACGAGAAGTGGTTTGAGGGCGATTTGGCCGAATTTTACCCAAACAACCTGCTAATCACCGGCTTTGATATTTTATTTTTCTGGGTAGCTAGGATGATGTTTCAGGGCGAAAATGCGCTGGGCAAGCTGCCGTTTGACGATATCTACCTGCATGCTTTGGTTAAAGACGAGCAAGGCAGAAAGATGAGTAAAAGCCTAGGCAACGTCATCGATCCGCTCGTTAGTATCGAGGAGTACAGCGCCGATATCCTGCGTTTTACGCTTGCGCTGCTTGCCGTGCAGGGACGCGACATCAAGCTAAGCGACGAAAAGATGAAGCTCGTGCGAAATTTTACGAACAAGCTTTACAACGCGAGCAAATACCTGCTGCTAAACGAGCCTAAATTTGCAAATTTAAGCGACGCCAAAATCGAAACTAAGCTTGGCAAATACATGCTAAGCCGCTTTAACGAGTGCGTGCGCGAAGTGCGAGAGAATATCGACGCCTACCGCTTTAACGACGCGGCAAACGCGATTTATAAATTTTTATGGGACGAGTTTTGCGACTGGGGCATCGAGCTTAGCAAAGCCGATAAAGGCAGCGTAAGGGAGCTTGGAGCGATATTTAAAGAGGCTATGAGGCTGCTAAGTCCCTTTATGCCGTTTATCTCAGAATTCCTTTTCCACGAGCTTAGCGGCTCAAATTTGCAAAGCGCGAGCTCGATCATGATAGAGGCGTATCCGCAGGCGAATGAGCGCGATTTGAAGATAGAAAAGACCTTTGAGCTGGTGATAGAAGCTATCGTCGCGATCCGCCGCGCAAAGGCGACCATCGAGCAAGGCAACTCAAAGATCGCAAAAGCCTTCATCAAGCTAAACGGAAACGGAAATTTGACCGAGGCGACAAACTACATCTCGCTGCTAGCTAAGTGCGAACAGATCGAGTTTTGCGACGCCAAAATCGAAAACGCCGCACGCGACGTGAGCGAAAATTTAGAAGTCTTCGTGCCGCTTGAAGGCGTGGATATGAGTGCTGTTATCATGCGACTACGGTCGCAAAAAACCAAACTAGAAAAAGAGATAGCAAAGCTCTCAAGTATGCTA
>CAUSIL010000037.1:0-12483 GCA_963531395.1 uncultured Campylobacter sp. | reverse complement strand
GCCCGAATATATCGCCTCATTTATGCCGTATTTTGTAAAGGTCGGGTCGCTAACTTTTCTCGCAAGCTCGTCCATATCGCCGTTTTGCAAAGTCGCGGCGGCAAATTTTAAAAACTCGTTTGCGACCTTCGAAGCGTAATAAATCGCGCTGCCTTCGTCTATTTTAAAATTTGATTTGTAGTAGTTTACCAGCAGCCCCAAGACGGCGTTGTAGTCTTTGTTGAAATCCTTAAAAACCGTAAAGTTACTTAAACTCTGATGTCCCCAGTAGCGAAGCCTGGCTCTGTTTTGCGATATGAATTTTTCGTATTCGTCTGGACTCTCTAGCTCTTTAGCGTAAATTTCGGGCGCATAGGAGGCTTTTAGGATCTTAAATTTAAACTCGTTTAAATTTTTAGTCGCTAAATTTCCGACGCAAGCAAGGCTTTCGGCGCGGATCTTTTGAGCGGCCGAGAGTAAAATTTGAGCCTCTTTCATCCCCAGGATGGAGTCATTGCAGTTTGGCTCAAATTCTCCCGAAAATGTTAAATTTTGAGAGAAAAATCGCTGCTTTTCGGCCAAAGCATCATCGCAGCTAAAATCTGCAAAAACAAAAGAAAACGACAAAAATATCGGCAAAATAAATCTCATCGTATGCCTCAATATCTTTTAATTTTGATAATTCTACCAAAAAATAATTTAGTAAAAATAAATTTACCGCTCATTAAAGCAAACGCCCGCAAACGCGGCTTTGAGCTTCTCGTAAAGCGGAGTAAAAGGCACGCCGTTTACGCGCACCTCGGCGATAGACGTGATGAAGTTCGTATCTCCGCTCCAGCGCGGCACTAGATGATAGTGCACGTGCTCTGCGATGCCCGCACCCCCTGCTTTGCCCAGATTCATCCCGATATTTACGCCAGCCGCGTTTAGTTCGCGTTTTAAAATTTTCACGCCCTCGCGCACGTAAGCGCTCATCTGCAACCACGTCTGCTCGTCTAGGCTTTCGATATTATCGGTATGCGCGTAAGGTATCACCATAAAGTGCCCGGGCGTATACGGGTAGAGATTCATGATCCCAAAACACCGCTTCGCGCGGAACAAAACGCCCGTCTCGGCGTCTTTTTCGGGATGATTTACGACGTTGCAAAAGACGCAACCCTGCTCCTTTTTGCCGAAATATTCGCTCCTCCACGGCGCGCAAATGTGATCCATTCTAGCCCTCCTTTACAGTTTTTACGGCTTTTGCCAAGTCCTCTTGCCTCATAAAATGCTCGCCTATCAAAAACGCATCGGCTCCTTGCGCATGGAGCTCTTTTAGCTGCGAATGCTCGTAGATACCGCTTTCGGCGACGATGACGCTTGCGTTTTTTATTTTAGAAAACAGCTTCTCGCAAAGGCTCATATCCATCTCAAACGTGCTTAAATTTCGGTGATTTACCCCGACTATCTTTGCGCGCGCAAAATTTGACTTTTCTACGTCCTCTTCGTCATGCGTCTCTACAAGCGCCTCAAGCGCGAGCGAGCGCGCGTACTCAAGCAGCCGCTTTAGCTCACCCACACCAAGTGCCTTTGCGATAAGCAAGATAAAGTCGGCTCCATAAACGAGCGCTTCTAAAATTTGATACTCGTCTACGATAAAATCCTTGCGAAGTAGCGGAAGCGAGTTTGCCCGTCTGATAGCGGATAAATACTCTAAATTTCCTTTAAAAAAATGCGGCTCGGTTAGAACCGAGATAGCGTTTGCACCGCCTTTTTCATACTCTTTGGCTATCTCTACGGGCGCGAAATTTTGCCTTATCAGCCCCTTGCTAGGGCTTGCTTTTTTGACCTCGGCGATGATGCGATACAGCTCGTCTGAGCTGCTTTTTAGCGCTTTTGCCGCGTCTTTTATCTTGCGAGGATTTTTAGCTGAAAGCTCTTGAAGCTTTTCAAAAGGCGTTTGCGATTTTCGCAGCGCCAAGTCCTCTTTCGTTCGTTCAATTATCTGATCTAGTATCATTTTTTACCTTTTTTTAGGCACTCTTTGATAGCGTTTATGTGCTCTTTGCCCTCGGGCGAATTTACAAATTCCTCGTTATGAAGAGTTTGCCGCATTATCTCGTCGGCTTTTTTGCACTCGCCCAGCTTATAGTATCCCCACGCTAGCGAGTCCAGATAAAACACGGATCCGGGCTCTAGCTTAAGGGCTTTATTTACCAGATCTATACCCTTTTTAGCGTCTATATCGTGGTCGATGAGTAGGTAGCCGTAGTAGTTTAGATATAGCGCGTTATTTAGCTTTACGGCCGATTTTTCAAAGTTATTTACGACTTGCTTGAGGCTATCTTTATCTATCTTTTTAGTTTGTTTATCGGTGTCTCTTTCGTATTGATATATCGCCATTTTGGCTTGATATTCGAGATTAAAGCTCTTATCAAAGGCCTCCTGCGCTTTTTTATAAGCCTTAGCAAAATCCCCCGTCGCGGCGTAAAGATCCATCAAAGCGTCGTCGTTGTAGGAGTATTTTTGCAAAAATTTGATCGCACCGTCGTAGTTTTTTTGATAGACGTAGACGCCAAGCGCCTTTTCGAGATAGCTTTTTTCTCTCGTCGCCTCATAAAGCCCCTCGTAAACATCGATCATATCGGAGTAGCGGCCGTCTTGCGCATAGATATCTACTAGCGCCGTGCAGGTCTCGACCTCGCAGCCGTCTATACGGCGCGAGCTCTCTAGGTACCTGATCGCCTCTTTTTTATCGTTCATTTTATTGTATAAAAGATCGACTATTCGCAGTAGATTTTCCACGCTTCTATCTAGCTCGTATGCGCGCTCGAGCTCGCCTAGAGCGGCTTTGTTGTCGTTTTGCATCGAGTAAACGGCAGAGAGCATAACGTGGTTTTTAGAGATATCTTCTTTTTTTACGAGCTCTTTCATTATCTTTGCGGCTTCGTCTAGTTTATTTTCGCTCATCAAATTTGCGCCCTGTATGCGAAGCACGTCTACGTCGTCTTTTAGCACCTTTTGGCTGAGTGCTAAAATGCTTTTAAAATTTACGTTTTTAGAAAAAAACGCAAGCCTTAGCGCCTCTTTTAGATAGTCCGTGTTTTTAGTTTTTTCGTAAAGCTGCTCGTAAAGCTCGGTCGCCTCGTCGTGATTGGCGTTTTCAACCGCCAAAAGCGCTTTGATAACGTATAAATTCTCGTCAAAGTCCTCTTTAGCAGTAGCAAAACAAGCAAGCAAGGCCGCCAATATAAATTTTAAAATCGCCTTATTCCCGCGCATTCTTTCTCCAATTCATCGATTTTATCCTTAAAATAGTCCCAAAACGGAAAGGTGCGGCACTGGCTCGGGCGAAAGTCGTAAACCGAGCAGTTTTTTGCCGTTTCGTCAAAAAATACGCACGCAAATCCGCCCTCATAGGGCTTTTCTTTGAGGCTAAATTTGTATCCGAATTTATCTAAAAATCGCAACCTAAACTCATCCTCGCTTATTTTTAAATGCTCCGCCAGCGCCGAAATTTCCGCCGAGCTTATCCATATATAGCCGCTTTCTCCCGTGCAGCATTTGCCGCCGCACCGCTCGCACTTGCTAGCGTCAAATTTATATCCAAAGCCGCTTTGTCTTAGCAAACTCACTGCTCCGCGTCCTTGCTTTGCGTATTTGCCACGGCAAAAATTTGGGCCGCTTTTTTGCTATAAACTCCGCCTTCAAAAACGAAAATCGCAGGCAAAATTTGGGCTAAGGATTTTGAGCTTTTTTTAGCTTCGATGAGTGCTAAATTTGCCGCAGCGTCCGCTTTTGGATGCACAAAACAAAGCCTAGTAAGCGTAAATTTAAACTCGCTCAAACAAAGCAAAATTTCAGCTAGGCGCTTAGCGTCGTAGCAAAAGCTAAAAACTCCGCGCGGCTTTAGGAACGAATTTGCCCTACCGACAAGCTCTCTAAGGGGCAAATTTTCGCTGTATCTAGCGGTGCGCAGATGCTCGTTTTCGCTTTTTTTCGCGCCGTCGTGATAAAAAGGCGGGTTTGAGACGATGAGATCATATCTTTTTTCGCTCTTAAATTTAGCAAAATCAGCCGTTATAAACTCGGCTTCAAGCCCATTTTGGCTAGCGTTTGCGGCGGCTAAATTTACGTTAGCTTCTAAAATATCAAGCAAACTAAGCGAAATTTTAGGAAAATCGCGTTTTAAAAGTAGCCCCAAAACTCCGCTACCGCAACCGACGTCTAGCACCTCGCCTCGCACATCGCCCTCACGGATAAAGTTATACAAAAACATCGTGTCGCTGTTGTAGCGGTAGCCGTTTTTAGGCTGAGTGATTATCATCTATAGACCTTTATGATAAAACCCTGCTTATCCTCGGATGTTATTATGTCGTTGCTGTACGATATGCGCGAAAAGTCGCCGAATTCGTCTTTTATCAGCTCTCCGGCGACCTTGGCGCGCTCCTTGCCGATACCGAAATTTGCATACGAATCGATCTTTTCAAGTTCGTCTTGAGGGATGGTTTTAGCTACTTTTGAGGTGGCGATAAAGTTACCGCGGCTTACTATCGGCGTGATTTCAAAATAATAATTTGAATTATAGCTCTGCAAAAAGTCGCTTACTTTATTTTTGCACGTTTGCGTCGGCTTATCCGAGCCCGCGCTCATATCCGTGCACTCGACGGAGGCTATGAAAACCACCTTTTTAGGTACTTCGGCTCTAAAATTTAGCTGAATTATCTTTTTTAGGTTTTCATTTTCGCTCATTAGCTCCTCGTTTTTAGCCATTATTTGCGATACTTCGCCCTTTGCGAGATTTCTTTGCGCGCTGGTTTTAGCTAAATTTTCCTTTGTTTGATTTAGGTTTTGCGCCTCGTTTAGCGCTTGCTTTTTTAGCTCCGCTATCTCTTCGTCTTTTTTTGCTATTTGGTTTGTTAGCTCGTTTATTTGCTCTTTGAAGCTCTCGTTTGATTTTAGATTTTCATCGACTAGAGCAGTGATTTTATTGTTTAAAATTTTATAGTTTTGGATATTTTTTTTACCGGCGGCGATCTCGTCTGCTAGCAGCTCTTTTTGGGCGATTAGCGATTCGTTTAGCTCCGAGATTTTGGCGTCTGATTTTTGCAAAAGCTCGTCTTTTTTAGCTGATTGCTCTACTAGCTCGTCTATTTTGGCTTGATAGTCGTTTTGAGCGCTAATCGCGTTTTGACGAGCATTTTCGAGTTCTATTTTTAGCGCGTCTATTTGAGCTAAAAGCTTTTGCGCTTCTTTTTCAAAGTCCTGCGATTGTTTTTCTATTTTCGCGTTTAGCTCGCTATTTGCCGCGTTTAGCTCGTCGTTTACCGCTTTTAGATTATCTTTTGACTCGGCCTTTTTATTTGCGATTTCAAGACTTGCTTCAAGCTCGGTTATTTTTCTTTTGCCCGCATTGAGCTCTTTTTCTAGCGATGAAATTTGATTTTTGTTAGAGCTTTGTAGGGATAAAATTTGAGCGTTAAATTCGCTCGAAACCCTCTTTATCTCGCTATCTTTTAGCCCTAGTTCGCTCATTAGCCTTGCGTTTTCGTTCTTTAGTTTCGCCGCCTCCGCCGTTGCCGTTTTTAGCTCATTTTCAAATTTTGCCTTGCTAGTTTGCGCTTCGTTTTTTAGCGCATCGTTTTGAGCCTCTAGCCGTTTTAGCGCATTTTGATTTTCGTTTTGCGTTTTAGCGCTTGATTTGTCAAATTCGCTCTGCTTTTTTTCAAGCTGGGCTTTTAGATTTTTTATCTCTGCTCGTAGCGAGGTTAAATTTTGCTCTAAATTTTTATTTTTTTCGTTTTGTTCTTGCGCTTTGGCTAGTTTTTTGTTTAGCTCATCGATCGCGCTTAGGCGCTGTTTGTCGTTAGCTCCGGCGGCTTGCTTTCGTCTAGCTTCCAGCTCGGCTTTTTGCTCGTTTAGCTGATTTGTTATCTCTAGATTTTTACCGACTAGATCGAGATTGTCATCGTATAGGAGCTTGTTTTGCGCGCGCAGAACTCGGATTTGTTCTTTTAGCTCGGACTCGTTTCCCAAAACGGGCGCGTCGGTATCGTTTGCGTCCAAATTTTTTTCATCTATCAAATTTGGCGTAATGCGATTTTTCGGGGTTAAATTTTTATCGTCTTTAGCCTGTGCAAGCTCGTCTTTAGGCAGTTCCTCGACGTTCATTACCTGCACGGCGAGCTGTTTTGCGCTTTGGTCGCCGCCTTGTTTAGAAAACTCGAAATACAAATAATAACCGCCAAGCGTAAGCAAGCAACCGCAGATAAAAAATAAGACTAAATTTAACGCTCTCAACTCTACTTTTCCTTGATGTTTTGAACTACCTTATGCGCGTGATTTAGCGCTAGCACTATCGATCCGCCGTTTTTTAGCACTATATCGCCGCCGATATATAGCCCTGAGACGCTGCTTTCGTAGTGCTCGTTTACGATAGGATCTTTATCCGCGTCAAGCTCTACTCCGCATTTTTGTAAAAAATCCACCGGAGTCGAGCCGCCGATAGCATAGACGACTCTGTCGTAGACTCTGATTTTGCCGTTTGAAAAGTGCGCCCTAACGCGTCCTGACTCGTTTTCTATCTCGGTGATATCGTGATTTAGGCGGACTTTTAGCTTATTTGCCTTCTCCAGCTCCCAAAGCGCGGCTAAATTTACGTCGTTTACGCGGCTAAATTTATCCTTACGGTACGCTAGCGTGGTTTTGTTGTATTGGCACAGCTCGATAGCGTACTCTACGGCCGAGTTTCCGCCGCCGACGACCAGCACCTTTTCGCCGCTGGAACAGGAGTTTAGATTAAAATTTACGACTCCGTTTAGCGAAGGCGGGATTTTATAGTCCGGCTTGTTTGGACGCCCCATCTTACCGATGCTTATCATCACATTTTTGGCCTTGTAGTCGCCCTTTGCGGTGTGCACGAAAAACAAATCGTCCTTTTTTTTCACGCTTTCGACCTCGGAGTTAAAAACTGCTTCTATCTCGTCATGGTCTAGCAGCTTATCAAAATAATCAAGAGTGCTTTCTTTCGTGCCGTCCTCAAAGGACACGATACCGTGGATGGTACTGTCTTGACCTTTGTACTCCTTGTCCACGCGCTTGTTGTCTTTGTAAAATTTACGTATCGTTTGACTGTGATTGTCGCCCTTTTCGAGAAGCAAGACTTTTTTTAATCCGTTCGCCCTAGCCTCTACGACGGTCGCGATACCGCAAGGACCGCCGCCGATAACGATAATATCGTAAACATCGCTCATTAATTTTCTCCGATTTTTGATAATTTTTCATTAATGTAGCAAAAATTGGATTAAATTTTAAGAAATTCGCAAAATTTGGGGCAAATTTAATTTAAAAGCGCAAAAAGCGGTCAAATTTAAAGATAAAAGGCGAGCGAGAGCGAATTTGACTCGTTTGGATTCCGTAAATTTACGAGCCAAATTTGAGCTTTGTTAAATTTAATAGGCGCAAATTTCATCAAAATTTACGCCCGCTAAAGCTAAATTTTCTTTAAAAACTCAGCGATCAAAAATGCTAGTTCTAGCGACTGATCGGCATTTAGGCGCGGGTCGCACTGCGTTTCGTATCTGTGGGCTAGATCGTTTTCGTTTAGCTTAAACGATCCGCCCGTACACTCGGTCACGTCCTGACCCGTCATCTCTAGATGCACGCCGCCCGCATGCGTACCTTCGGCTCTCTGTATCTCGAAAAAGCTCTGCACTTCGGCTAGGATCTTGTCAAATTCGCGCGTTTTGTAGCCGTTTGCGGCTTTTATCGTATTGCCGTGCATCGGATCGATGCTGTAGACGATATTTAGACCTTCGCGTTTTATATCGCGTAGGATTTTAGGCAGTCGCTCGCCGATTTTATCTGCGCCCATTCTGATGATTACGTTTAGTCTGCCCGCTTCATTTTGTGGATTTAGCGCATTTGCGAGCGCTATAACGTCCTGCGCGGTAGCGTTTGGCCCGATCTTGACGCCAAGAGGATTGTGCACGCCGCTTAGAAAATGCACGTGAGCGTCGTTTATGCCGCGAGTACGCTCGCCGATCCAGAGCATATGCGCCGAGCAGTCGTACCAGTCGCCGGTGAGGCTATCCTCTCTAGTGAGCGCCTCCTCGTACGGCAGCAAGAGCGCCTCGTGCGAGGTGTAGACCTTAGTTTCGCTAAGCGCGGGAGTATTTGAGGCGTGTATACCGCAAGCCCCCATAAACGCTAGAGTTTGGCTCAGCTGCCTAGCTAGCTCGCCGTATTTAGCGTCAAGCTCGGGCTTTTTGATAAAGCCTAGGTTCCAGCGATTTACCTCGTGCAGATCGGCTAGACCGCCGCGAGAAAAGGCGCGAAGCAGGTTCATCGTGGATGCGCTTTGATAATACGCCTCGATCATGCGGTTTGGATCGGGCACGCGGGCATCCGGGTTAAATTCAAAGCCGTTTATGATGTCGCCGCGGTAGCTGGGTAGCTTTACGCCGCCTTGCTCCTCGTAGTCCGAGCTTCTAGGCTTGGCAAACTGACCCGCCACGCGCCCTACTTTTACGACGGGACAGCGTCCCGCAAATGTTAAAACGATCGCCATTTGTAGCATTACTTTAAACATATCGCGTATATTTACGGCGTTAAAATTTGAAAAACTCTCCGCGCAGTCGCCCCCTTGTAGCAAAAACGCCTCACCGCTACAAACTTTAGCAAGGTCTTGCTTTAGGTTTCTAGCCTCGCCGGCAAAAACTAGCGGCGGCATCGTCTTTAGCTTATCCTCGGCCTTTTTTAGCAAGACCTCGTCTGGGTAGATTGGCTGCTGCAAGATATTAAATTTTCTCCACGAATCTCTACTCCACATCTTTAAACCTTTTTTAAAAATAACCCCGATTTTAGCTAAAAGAACTTTTATTACAGATAAAATTTCAAATTTTAGCTTCAAATTCGCATTTTTTCGCCGCATAAGCTCTGCTTAACGACAAATAAATATAATTTCGCCAAAAAAGCGGAAAAATGAAGGACAAAAATCAAACCAAAATCGGCTTAATCTACGGCCTGTCGGTATTTATTATCTGGGGCGTTTTTCCTATTTATTTTAAACAACTCAGCGCGCTTTCGGCCACCGAGATCGTCGCTCACCGCATCGTCTGGTCGGTGCTACTTTTATTTTTGCTATTCAAATTTGACCGCAAACTAGGCGACGCAAAGAAAATTTTAAGTAACAAAAAAACCGCATTTTGGCTGTTTGTTACGGGGCTTTTAATCGCCGCAAATTGGTGGATCTACGTCTATGCCGTAAATATCGGAAAAATCGTGGAAACCAGCCTTGGTTATTTCATCAATCCGCTAATAAACATGCTCCTTGGCGTGCTGATTTTAAAAGAAAAGCTATCGCGCGCGGGCAAATTTGCCGTCGGCATCGTATTTGTGGCTATCGGAGTGCAAATTTACGATGCGGGCGGCCTGCCTATCATCTCCATTGTTTTACCTATCACGTTTGGATTTTATTCGCTTATTAGAAAGCGCCTTAGCGTGCCCTCTTTAGAGGGGCTTTTCGTCGAAACCGCGCTCATAGCTCCTATCGCGCTCGTTGCGCTATTTTTCGTAGCCGCTAGCGGGCAAAATCACTTTAGCTTTTCGTGGTTTGGGCTTTTGATCGCTCTTTGCGGGCCTGCGACCGTAGTGCCGCTTTTGCTTTTTAACTCGGCGGCTACTAGGCTAAATTTGAGCACGATCGGCTATTTGCAGTACATCTCGCCTTCGATGCAGCTTTTGCTTGCCGTTTTTTACTACGGCGAGCAGGTTAGCGCGCTTAAAGCGCTGTCGTTTTTGCTGATCTGGAGCGCGCTAGCGGTGGTTAGCTTTAGCGCGATTTATAGTAAAAAAAGCAAAATTTCAGTATAACCGCAAATTTAAATCAAAAAAGGAAAAACAATGTCATCTATCGCATTTTACGCCGTCATCTGCGTCATAGCTGCGCTCGTTCTCTACGTGCAGATACAAAAAACAACAAGAAAGATCGACGAGAACGGCACTTTAGCAAACAACTCCCCCGAGGCCGCACGTCAAATTTCAGTACAAAAGTATAAAGATTTTTGCGAGATCATTAACGGCGAGCTAAGAGAACTAAAGATGAAAGCGCTATACGACGACGCCCTAAAAAACGAAGATCTAAAAGAAAAATTTTTAGAAAGCCTAAGCGAGATGAGTAAGAAGCTAACGTTTATCGAGACGATGAACACCGCTAGAAACCCCGACAAATGGGAAAGCGAGCTCTTTGAGGTGCTTAGCCGCCTAGACGATCTCGTCACGGAAAATTTCAAAGACGGCGAGCGCGCGGGCGACGAGATCAGGCAGCGTCTGGGCGCAGAGTTTAGCAAGCTACAAAATTAAACCTTAAGTAAAAACGGGGTAATATCGCTTTTTTGATTTAACTCTATCTTTCTAAGGAAAAAACGGATGAGCTATGCCAAAAAAGACCTCGTAACCGCTGCAAATTTAACCAAAGACGAAATTTACCATTTCCTAAATTTAGCCAAGGAGTTTAAGGCACTAAACAACTCCGAGACCAAAAAAGCCAAATCGCTCTACGGCAAAACGACCGTAAACGCCTTTTTCGAAAACTCGACTAGGACGCGGACGAGTTTTGAGATCGCGGCTAAGCGCCTCGGAGCCGACGCTATAAATTTTACCGCTTCAAACTCCAGCACCAAAAAGGGCGAAACACTCATCGACACCGTCCACAACATCGTCGCGATGAAAACGGACGTCGTAGTCGTGCGCCACTACAGCTCTGGCGCGGCTAAATTTATAGCCCAGAACACCGACGCTCACGTCGTAAACGCGGGCGACGGCCTAAACGAACACCCTAGCCAAGCGCTGCTTGATCTTTTTACTATACTAGAAAATCGCGGCAGTCTAGAAAATCTCACGGTAGCCATCATCGGCGATATCTTTCACAGCCGCGTAGCTCGCTCTGATATCTACGTCCTAAAAACGCTCGGAGCCAAGGTTAAGCTCTTTGGCCCGCCGATGTTTTTAACGGGTATGGAGGCTTTCGGCTGTCAAATTTGCTCCGATATGCGCGAGGCTATAGAGGACTCGGACGTCATCATCATGCTGCGTATCCAGCTTGAGCGCCAGGATGATGAGATAGCATTTCCGTCCGTACGCGAATACTCCAAATTTTTCGGCCTAACCGCTAGTAAAATGCAATACGCCAAAGAGGGCGTCATGATCCTGCACCCAGGCCCGATAAACCGCGGCGTTGAGATAAACTCCGACGTAGCCGACGATCCGCGCTACTCGCACGTACTAAATCAGGTCGAAAACGGCGTCGCCGTCAGGATGGCGATCCTAGATACTCTCATCAAAAACAAAGGCGCAAAATGAAAACTCTCATAAAAAACGGCACGATCGTAAACCACGACGGTTCGCAAAAAGCAAACGTCCTAATAGACAGCGATAGGATCGCTCTCATCACGGCTGACGAACCAGCAGCAGATAAAGTAATAGACGCTAGCGGCAAGCTCGTGATGCCGGGACTAATCGATATGCACGTGCATTTTCGTGACCCGGGCCTTGAGTACAAAGACGACATAAACACGGGCTCTGAAACCGCGGTCGCGGGCGGCGTAACCACCTGCTGCCCGATGGCAAATACAAATCCCGTAAACGACAACGCCGTCGTCACGCGCGATATGGTAGCTAAAGCAAAAGCTCGCGGCCTCATCGACCTGCTACCTATCGGCGCTATAACTAGCAAGATGGACGGCAAAAAGTGCGTAGAGATGGGCGATATGACGCAGGCGGGCGCGGTGGCATTTAGCGACGACGGCCTACCCGTAGCCAGCAGCGACGTAATGAGATACGCGCTTGAATACTCAAAGCACTTCGGTAGCTTCGTCATCAACCACTCCCAGGACTGCTCGCTATGCCGCGGCGGCCACATGAACGAGGGGCGCGTCTCGGCGATACTAGGCATCAAAGGCATGCCGCGCGAGCAAGAAGAAATCATGGTCTCGCGCGATCTGCTACTAGCCAAGCTCACGGGCGGCCACATCCACATCGCGCACGTTAGCTCCGAGTGGTCGCTAAAGCTCATCGCACAGGCGCGCGCAGCCGGCATAAACGTGACCTGCGAGGCGACTCCGCACCACTTTACCTACACCGAGGACGAGCTACTAGGATATGATACGAACTTTAAAATGTCGCCGCCGCTTCGCACCAGATCAGACGTAGAGGCGATCAGAGAAGCTCTTAAAAGCGGCCTCATCGACGTCATCGTGACCGACCACGCCCCGCACCATAACGACGAGAAATTTTTAGAATTCGACAAGGCGCCATTTGGAATACTCGGCCTACAAACCCTCGTGCCTATGACGCTAGATTTGGTAAACGACGGCGTGATAAGTATCGAACAGATGGCGGCTCTGACGTCCTATAATGCGGCTAAAATTTTAAAACTAAAAGACAAAGGCGTGATCGCGGAGGGCTACCTCGCCGACATCGCGATAATCGATCCGGGTTTCGAGTATCTCTACGACAAAAACCTAA